>DASRFH010000011.1:0-3017 GCA_035651675.1 Chloroflexota bacterium
TCGTTGTAGATGAAGTCGTCGCCGTCGTAGCCGGTGATGACGATGAAGTGGTCGCCGCCGTACGGCTTCCTCTCGCGCCCGGGCAGCCCGCGGTACCAGACCTGCGGGATCACCGGGTGGCCCTGGTCGATCTGCTGGCGCACCTCGTCGAGCGTCCAGCGGCGCAGCGTCTTGCCGTCGGCCTTGGCCGGGTTGTGGGGCGGCGAGCCGGGCTTGAAGATGCCGATCGCCCGCAGCCCGTAGTGCTGGGCGAGCAGCGCGAAGTTCTCGATGAACGTGCCTGCGTCGGTGTCGTACCAGGTGCCCTCGAGGTCGTTGACGAGCCCGCGCACCTCCATCGTCGGCACGTTCTTACCGAACGCGCCCAGCACCATCGCCATCGACGCCGGACCGCAGTCGCTGAGCTCCCACGGGTTGCCGTCCAACTGGCTGCGGTACGGCACGGCGAGCTCGCGCACCGCCGCCACGCCCGGGTTGCCGGCCGCCTCGGCGGGCACGGCGGCGAAGAACGTCGAGAGAAGCAGGCAGAGAGCCGCCAGCCGGGGCCCCATCGCGCGGCCAGGATACGACAACGGCCGGGCCCAGAGACAAATAGGACCGACGGGCTACCGCGGCCTACGCCGAATGGGCGATTGCCGGTTCGGGGGTCGGCTTCGATCCTTCCAGCGGAGGGATCGCGGTGCACGAGAGGCTGCGCGGGCTACTGGCTGTCCTCGCGACGAGCGCGCTGCTCGTGGTGGGCGCCGCCCTGGTCGTCGCGACGAGCCTCGGCGCGGCCACCTCCTAGCCGCCGCCGGCACGTCGCGCCCGTTGACGTGCGCCCGCCTGCCCGCTATGGTGGCGGCCGCTAGCTAAATGGCCCTCCATTACGCCTCCTCGCGCACGCCGGCTGGCTACCTCGCCAACCTCAAACCGATCCTCGACCGGGCGACCAGCGTCCGGACGAGCTGGCTGCGCTTCCTCAACGACCTCGCCAACGCCGAGGACGTCGCCGGTCGGTCCGACGAGGCGACCCAGATGGCGATCCGCTGCCGCGAGCAGTTCAACGAGGCGCGGCGCTCCCTGAACCAGATGACGCCGCCGCCTATGTACCAGGATATGGAGCGCGCGCTCGACGGCTGGCTCGAGGCGCTCTCGGCGTCGTGCGAGGCGCTCGCCAACGCCGTTTCGCCGGTCACGTTCGACCAGGTAAACGCCGCCCGGCGGAAGCTGCGGGACGCCGCCCAGCAGGCCGACAAGTTCAACGCCGAGCGGGCCTCGATCATCACGGTCGGCGGTCCACCGCCCCAGGCGGCCGAGGAGCCGGGCGAGCGGCTCGGCAACAACAAGCGGTTGATCGTGCTCACGGTGCTGGGGCTCATGCTGATGATCGTCGCGCTCTACTTCGCGTTCGGCGCGCTCGGCACGTCGAACGCCGGCGGCACGGCCACGCCCGGCCTCGGCACCCCCGGTCCTGGGTTCGAGCGGCGCGTCTTCCAGCGGTCGGAGATCCTCGACCGGCTGAAGCAGGAGATCACGAACCGCAAGGTCGCCTTCCTCGAGCCCGACGTGCGCCTGCAGCCGCCCGACCGCATCATCATCGCGGGCAAGATCCAGGGGCCTACGAGCCTCATCCCGGTCGAGGCCGAGCTCCAGGCCGGCGTGACAAACGACGGCAAGCCGAAGATCACGCCGATCCGGATCAACGCGACGGGCGTCGCCGTTCCACCCGAGGCGCTCGACGCGTTGAACAAGCGCGCCGACGAGGCGAACAAGACGCTGCCCGGGCAGCTCGCCCCGAACCAGTTCGTGCGCCGCATCTACGTCGAGAACGACACGCTGGTCGTCGAGCTCGACACCGCCGGCACGCCCACCGCGAACGGCACCGCGCCCGCCAAGCCCGGCGCCTAACCTCCACTCCCGCCAGGAAGGAGGAACGTCACTCCACCTCAGCCCAGAGCGTGTCCGGGTTGTTGGTGACCCAGACCCGTCTGGCGCGCTGCGTCTTCGGAAGCAGGTTGTCGAGCTCGCTGTTCGTCTGCGTGACCCGAGCGGCGAGCGCGGCTTGCGCCTCGGGCGGGGCTGGCTGGCCGTTGGCGAGCTGGAGCTTGTAGGCGAGGATGCGCGGCCGGCCGTTCGGGTCGACGCCGACCGTCAGGTCGGCCTCGACCGGGGTCGGCCGCCCGCCGATCGGAGCGGACCCGGTGATGACCACCTTGTCCGGCACGGCGTAGCGCACCTTGCCATCCTGGAACTGCGCCCGCTGAGCCTCGATCTGGCCGCGCAACACGAGCGTCAGCTCGGCCGACGTGATCTTCCGGACGTTCGGCGTCGGCGTCGGCGAGACGGTCGCCGTGCGCGTCGCAGTCGGACTTGGCGAGACCGTCGGCGTCGCGGTCGCTGTCGGCGTGGCCGCGCCCAGCGCGGCAGGTGTTCCGCTCGCATCGTCGGCCGTGAGTGCGAGCGCGACGCCGCCGACCAGCGCCGATGGGCTCGGCGTCACGGTCGGCACAACGGTCGGGTCGCCAGGGTCGAAAGCACTGCTCATCCCGCGGACGATGCCGAATCCGAGCACGACGGTCAGCACCGCCGCCGTCCCGTAGGCCCAGCGCGTCTCCCGGGAAGAGCCGACGACCGCGCCACGCCGCCGACGGTGCTGCTCTGCCAACGTCGTGCTGCGTTATAGAGCGCCCGCACCAGCGCGACCAGGGAAGCGGTCACGCAACCGTCACGCACGCACGGGGCGCGGTCTTGCCGCGCCAGGGTGACAAGGGGAACGTGCCTACCACGAAGTGAGCGTTTCTTGGGCCGCCCCCGGCCGACCTCCACCGCGCCCGGTCCACCCGCGGCACCCTGCGGCCGCCGTTCAGCCCGCCGCTCGAGCACCCTCGCGGTCCCGAGCCCGGTCGCGGTCCGACGGTATATCCTCCCGTGTCGTGGAGAATTTGCTGGGCCAGCTCTTCCGCCACAACCTCTGGGCGAACCTGACGATGCTCGACGCGTGCCGGGAGCTGACCGACGCCCAGCTCGATTCGGCC
>DASRFH010000012.1:0-37092 GCA_035651675.1 Chloroflexota bacterium
ACCACCTTCCTGATCGACCGCGACGGGATCGTGCGCAAGATCTACCCCAAGGTCTCAGTCACGGGTCACGCCGACGCGGTGCTGAGGGACCTGGCGGCGCTGCAGGCGACGTGACGGCGACAGCCGGCCCGGTGGAGGTACGCAGATGGCTCTAGCACGCCGGCCCACTGGCGTCATCCCGAGGGGGGACGACGAGGGATTCCCGGCCGCCGCGCCGTCCTCGGCCCTCCGGGGCGCCGGCGCACGGCGCGCGGGCCGCGGTCCCTCGCTCCCCCCGGAACGACAGCCGAGGCCGGGCCGGCGAACACCGGGTCGGTGTTCTAGCTTGTGTCGGGAACAGCCCGGGCGCGTCGGCACGTGACGCTCGCCAGGGAGAAAGGGAAGCGCGCGCGTCGGGGACGATGCCCGCGGACAGGATTGCTGACCCGTTCCGCTGGCGATCGCCGTCGTCGCGACTTGGCGATGGGTGCCCGGGGTACACCAGACCTCGCGCGAATCTCCGCGCCGGGTGCGTCGAGGTGACGGAGGCGCTGCCCGTTTAGCCCACGCTGGCGGGGACGCGCTCGAGCGCCTGGGCGACTTCCTGGTGGTAGGCGAAGAGTGCCGGCTGGCCGCCCGTATGGAGGAAGACGACGGTCGCGTCGCGCCTGATCAACCCGCGGCGGGCGTGGTCGATCAGCGCGGCGGCGGCTTTCGCGGTGTAGACGGGGTCGACGATCAAGCCCTCGGTCTGGGCGAACAGTCGGATCGCCTCGTTCGAAGCCGGCGTTGGGACCGCGTAGCCCGGGCCGACGTACTCGTCGTGGACGACGACCTCGTCGGGGGCGAACACCCACCCGAGGCCGAGGCGCGCGGCGCCGTCGGTCGCGGCGCGGGCTGCGGCACGGCGGACGCCCTCGGCGCGGCCGCCGGGTGAGACGCCGACGACCTCGTACGGCGCACTGAACATCCGCTTGCCGAGCAGCAGCCCGCCCTGCGTTCCTCCGGAGCCGGACGACACGTACAGGTAGTCGGCCGATTGGCCGCGCTCGAGGAGCTGGGCTTGCAGCTCGAAGACGAGCTGGGCGTAGCCGAGCGCGCCAAGCCCGTTCGACCCGCCGACCGGGATGACGTACGGCCGGCGGCCGGCGCGCCGAAGCTCGTCGGCGACCTCCGCCATCGCCGCGCCGGCGTCGTAGCCGGCACCGCCCTCGAACATGCGCACCTCGGCGTCGAGCAGTGCGTCCAGCAGCAGGTTGCCCTGTAGCTCGTTGTGCTCGGAGCGGGAGAGGACGAGCACGCAGCGCATGCCGGCTTTGCGCGCCGCGGCGGCGGTCTGGCGGCAGTGGTTCGACTGCGCCGCGCCGGCCGTGATCAGCGTGTCGGCGTCCTGCGCGCGCGCGTCGGCGACCAGGTACTCGAGCTTCCGCGTCTTGTTCCCGCCGAAGGCGAGGCCGGTCAGGTCGTCCCGTTTGACCAGGATGCGTGGACCGCCGAGCGCCTCGGCGAGGCGGCGTGCCTCCTCGAGCGGCGTCGGCAGCGCGGCCAGCCGGAACCGCGGAACTCGCTCGAGCGACACGGTGGCACCTCCTGTGTTGTGAGCCCCGAAATGGTACCGCGCACCGAACGGGGCCCGTGTTGCGCACAGAACCCTTGCGATGGCTTATTATTCGAGCCGATCTAACTAAAAGCGCGAGGGTGTCGCTTGGGCATCCTGGTCCGGCTCTTCAGGTTCGTACGGCCGTACTGGTGGGCGACCGCGGGGTCGATCACGCTCATCGTCGCGGTCACCTCGCTGCGACTCCTGCCGGCGTGGTTCACCAAGCGGGTGATCGACGACGCCATCCCGCGCGGCGACGGCAAGCTTGTCGCCGAGTACGTTGGCCTCTTCATGCTGGCGGCGCTGTTCTTCAACGGGCTGACGGCGCTCGAGACGTACCTGGAGCAGTTCGTCGGGCAGCGCGTCATCTACGACCTGCGGAACGCCCTGTACAAGCACCTCCAGTCGCAGTCGATGTCGTTCTACGACGCGAACCAGACCGGGCAGCTCATGTCGCGCGTCACGAACGACGTGAGCCAGGTGCAGTTCTTCCTCACGCAGGGCATCGCCCGATTGGTCAACACGATCGCGACCGTCTCGATCTACGCCGTGATGCTGGCGCTGCTCGACGTGCAGCTGCTCATGGTCACGCTGATCGTCGCGCCGGCGATCTGGCTGCTCCAGGAGCAGCTCAAGAAGGCCATGCCGCTGATGCGGCAGGTGCAGCGGCAAATGGCCGACCTGAACGTGGTCATCCAGGAGTACGTGGCCGGCGTCAAGATGATCCAGGCCTTCTCCCGGGAGCCGTTCGAAGCGAAGCGGTTCGACGACGTCAACCGCGACATCCGCGGCAACCGGATGAAGCAGCAGCAGATCATGGCCATCGTGATGCCCGGCCAAGAGTTCTTCATGAACGTCTCGGTGGCGCTCATCCTGGTCGCCGGTGCGTGGCGCGTGATGAACGGCTCGATGACGCTCGGCACGCTGGTCGCGTTCCAGTCGTACGTGATGACGATGTGGATCCCGGTGCGCTGGATCGGGATGATCAACCAGATGGCACAGCAGGCCATGGCGGCGGGCGAGCGCGTCTTCGAGATCCTCGACACGGCGCTCGAGGTGGCCGAGAAGCCGAGCGCGATCGTGCTGCCGAAGCTGCGCGGCGAGATCGAGTTCCAGAACGTCCACTTCGCCTACGGCAAAAACAAGCCGCTGCTGACCGACGTCTCGTTCCACGCCGACCCGGGCGAGACGATCGCGATCGTCGGGCCGTCGGGCTCGGGCAAGACGACCGTCATCAACATGATCCCGCGCTTCTACGACGTGACGTCGGGCCGGGTGCTCGTCGACGGCCACGACGTTCGCGACGTCACGCTGTCGTCGCTCCGCTCGCAGATCGGCATCGTGCTGCAGGAGACGTTCCTGTTCAACATGACCATCCGCGAGAACATCCGCTATGGCCGCTCGGACGCGACCGACGAGGAGGTCGAGCGGGCAGCCCGGGCGGCCGCGGCGCACGACTTCATCATGGACCTCGACGACGGCTACGACACGATGGTCGGCGAGCGCGGCGCACGCCTCTCCGGCGGCCAGCGGCAGCGTATCGCCATCGCGCGGGCGATCCTGGTCGACCCGCGCATCCTGATCCTCGATGAGGCGACCTCGAGTGTCGACACGCGCACCGATTTCCACATCCAGCGCGCGCTCGACGAGCTGATGCGCGACCGCACGACGATCGTGATCGCGCACCGCATCTCGACCATCCAGCGCGCCGACCAGATCTTGCTCCTGAACCAGGGGCAGATCGTCGACCGCGGCACGCACCGCGAGCTGTTGCGGCGGAGCGGGCTCTACCAGCACCTGTACGAAATCCAATTCCAGCTCCAGGCCGAGGCGAAGCAGCAACTGGCCGGGGTGGCGGCGTCGTGAGGGTGATCCTGGGAGGCCTGAGTCGAGGAGCCCTCCGCCTGGCCCTCGTCCAAGGCGAGGTGAGAGGGGAGGCAGCCCGATGATGATGGGCGGCGGCCACGGGTTCGGCGGCGGCGGCATGATGCGCGGCGGCGGACCGGGCGTCTGGGCGCGGGAGAAGGCGGAACTGAAGACGCCGCTCGGCCAGCTCCTCGGGCGGATCGGCGGCGTGCTGGGCGAGTTCAAGAAGGCGCTCTTCTGGGCGCTGGCGACGCTGATCTTCGCGGCGCTGCTCCAGATGATCCCGCCGTACGCGACCCGCTACGTCGTCGACCACATCATCCCGCAGAAGAACGGGACGATGCTGCCCGCCATCGCGGTCGCGATGATCCTCATCTTCGGCTTCCGCTACTGGCTGATGTACACCAGCCGGATCACCGTCTCGAACATCTCCCAGCAGTTCGTCTACGCGATGGCGAAGAACCTGTTCGAGCACGTCGAGCGGCTCTCGTTGAAGTTCTACGAGCGCGAGGGCACGGGCGAGATCATCTCGCGCGCGACGAGCGACATCAACGTGCTCCAGCAGGCGATGCAGGGCGGTATGGTCCAGGCTGGCGCCGGCCTGTTCAACATGGTCGCCTACGCGATCGTGCTGCTGGTGCTCGACTGGCGGCTGGCGTTGCTGGTCTACGCCGGGCTGCCGCTGCTGGTTGGTGCCAGCTACACGTCGTCCGAGCTCCTGCGCGTCCGGTACATGAAGGTGCAGGAGCGGATCTCGGCGGTCAACGGCGTTCTAGCCGAGAACATCGTCGGCGTGCGGGTCGCGAAGGCGTTCGCGCGCGAGGACGAGTCGTCGGCGCGGTTCGTCGACCGGAACAAGGAAAACCTCGACGCGAACATGGCGACGGCGATGGTCCAGGCCATCTCCGGGCCGCTCATCCAGTTCATCGGCGTGGCGAGCACGGGGCTCGTCCTGTGGGTGGGCGCGACGCGGGTGATGGGTGGGTCGCTCTCGGTCGGCACCCTGGTCGCGTTCGTGTCGTACCTCGTGCAGTTTTACTCGCCGATCGACGATCTGATCCGTATCAACGCCACGATCCAGCAGGCGCTGGCGGCGGCCGAGCGCGTGTTCGAGTTCATGGATGAGCGTGCCGACGTCGTCGAGAAGCCGGCCGCGATCGACCTGGGCGCCGACCGGCCGGTCGACGGCCACGTCACCCTCGACGACGTCTGGTTCAGCTACATCCCCGGCATCCCCGTGCTGAAGGGCGTGACGATCGACGCCCCGCCGGGCACGATGACGGCGCTCGTCGGCCACACCGGCTCGGGCAAGACGACCGTCGTCAACCTCATCCCGCGCTTCTACGACGTGGACTCGGGCCACGTGTACGTGGACGGCCGCGACGTCAAGGACCTGACGCTCGAATCGCTGCGCGCGCACATCGGCGTGGTGCTACAGGAGACGTTCCTGTTCAGCACGTCGATCCGCGAGAACATCCGCTACGGCCGTCTCGACGCGACCGACGCGGAGGTGGAGGCTGCCGCCAGGGAAGCGCACGCCCACGACTTCATCATGGCGCTGCCGAAGGGGTACGAGACGAACGCGGGCGAGTCGGGCAACCTGCTATCGCGTGGGCAGCGCCAGCGGCTGGCCCTCGCGCGCGCCATCCTGCGCGACCCGAAGATCCTGATCCTCGACGAGGCTACCTCGGACGTCGACACCGAAACGGAGCTGCTGATCCAGCAAGCGCTCGAGCGGGTGATGAAGGGGCGCACGGTCTTCGTCATCGCCCATCGCCTCTCGACCATCCGCAAGGCCGACCAGATCTGCGTGATGGACCACGGCGAGCTGATCGAGAAGGGCACGCACGAGGAGCTGCTCGCCAAAGGCGGGAAGTACCGGGAGCTGTACGAGATCCAGTTCGCCGGCGAAGAAGAGAGCGCCGTCGCCGCGGGGTGAGCTGCCCGGACGCCTGCCCGTCGAGTTGAGGTACTTACGGGCAGACGACGGTGCCGTTCACGGTCAACGACTTCCAGGACCTGCTCAGGCTCCTCGACGAGCACCCCGAATGGCGGGACGAACTGCGCCGCCGCTCGCGTTCCGCAAGAGCTGCTCGAGCTGCCGGCGATCGTCCGGCAGCTTGCCGATCAGCTCGTCGCACTCACAGCCCGGGTCGACCAGCTCGCGGCGCAGGTCGAGCAGCTCACGGCCCGGGTCGACCAGCTTACCGTGCAGGTCGAACATCTCACGGCTCGGGTCGACCAGCTCGCGATCGCGCAGGAGCGGACCGAGCGGCAGCTTCGCCGCGTCGCCGGCCACGTTGCCCGATCGGATGGTGAGATGTTCGAGATGAAGTTCGCCGAGCGGGCGCCGGCGTACCTGAGCCGGTTCGCACGTCGGCTCCGGAGGATCGACGCATCGCGCCTCGCGGACATGCTGCACGACGCGGCGGACGAGGGCCGGATCACCGCCGCCGAGCGGGACGACGTGCTGCTCGCCGACGTCGTGCTCAGTGGTCGGCGTCGGGAGGACGACGCGGAAGCCTACTACGTGGTCGAGGTATCCGCGGGTGTGCGGCCGGACGACGCCGCGCGGGCGAAGAGGCGGGCGGACGTCATGGCGAAGCTAGGTCGACCGGCCACTCCGATCGTCGTCGGCGAGCGGATCTCGTCGCAGGCCGCCACCCTGGCCGACCGATCCGGCGTGATCCAGTTCGTCGAGCCGAGCATCTGGCCGGGCGCTGGGCTCGACCTGGACTAAATCGGCGGGAGCGCCGCCTTGAGCTGCTCGGTCGCCTTGTCCAGGACGTCCGGACGCGCGGCGTAGGTGGGCTTCTTGGCGAAAAGGCCGCCGAGGCCGCTGGGCTTGGGGGCGTCTTTCGCCGGGTCGGCGTCGACCGTGACGCGGAGCCGTTGGCGGCGGCCGATCGCGGTATCGGCCACGGCGACGTACCCGGAGTAGGTGGACTTGTCGGGTAGGATGGCGAACTCGACGATGTTCGCGTCCTCTCGGCGGCGGCGGAACTCGATGCCGGAGGAGCCGGAGATCTCGTCGATCTTGCGCGCGGCCTGGACGACGGTCAAATTATCGACCTGCCATTCAGTCGCCAACGGACAGCCTCGTCGATGGGTCTCGCCGGTGCAAGGCGGCGGCGCAGTCTAGCAGAGGCAGCCGCGCGGGGCGCACGCGAGCGGGTCGACCCGAGGTGCCAGGTCGTCGAGCTGACGCTCGGCGGGAACCGCGATCTCACTTCACCCCCGAGCGCAGCCGTTCTGAGAGGTCGACCGGCGGCGTGCGTTCGTGCAGGGAGACCGCCGCGTTCTCAAGGGAAGCGATGGAAGCTAGCCGAGGAGGCGCAAGACGCCCTGGCTGTTGAGGTTGGCGTGGGCGAGCACCGCCGCGTTGAGATCCGAGAGGATCGAGTCGCGCGTCTGCTGCGTGATGGCCTGGGCGTAGTCGAGATCGGCGATGCGGGAACGCGCGCTCGCCTGGTTCTCGGACGAGACGTTCAGCGTCGCGGTCACGTTCTGGAGCGCGTTGCTCTGCGCGCCGAGGTCGCCCCGCGCCGTGTTGACCCGGTCGATCGCCTGGTCGATGTTGCTCAGGCTGGCGTTGGCGGCGGCGGGACTCGAGACGTCGACCTGGCCGGGGCCGATGCCGAGCGCGGCGGTCGTCGCGTTCGGCAGGTTGACCGTGTTCGTGTTGCCCGAGTTCGGACCGGTCTGCAGCGTCACCGACGTGTTGGTGCCGTTCAGCAGCGGCAGCCCGTTGAACTGGGTGTTGTTCGCCGTCTGGTCGATGGACTGCTGGATGTCGGCGATCTCGCTCTGGATGGCACCACGCTGCTCCGGCGAGAGTGTGCCGTTGCCGGCCTCGACCGTGAGCTCCCGAATGCGCTGGAGCGAGTCCGCCGTCTGCGACAGCGCGCCGTCGGCGGTCTGGATCAGGCTAATGCCGTCCTGCGCGTTGGCGGCCGCCTGGTTGGCGCCGCGGATCTGCGTGTTGAGGATCTCGCTGATCGCGAGACCAGCGGCGTCGTCGGCCGCCGAGTTGATGCGGCTGCCCGACGCGAGGCGCGCCAGGTTCTGGCTGACCAGCGCCTGCGTGATCCCAAGCTGGCGGCTCCCGTTGAGCGCATCGACGTTCGTGTTGATGCGGAAAGCCATCGGCGGCCTCCTTGCTCGCTTGGCCGCGATTATACGGACCGCCGATGCTCCGGCAGTGTGTAGTAGCTAACAGTTTCGTGACGGTCTGGCAGCGCCAGCGCGCGGATGCGGCGGTGGCTCCAGTTGAACAGGATCACGCCGAGCGCGACGCTGACCGCGGCTTGTCCCCCCAGCCAGACCAGCAGACCGTAGATCGCGAGCTCGAGTGGCCGCGTCGTCTGGGGCCTCGTGCCAGGGATCGAAGCCGCGTCGAACGTCCGGGCGAGCTGGTCGACCTGCGCCTTCGCCTGCGCGACGTTCGCCTGCACACTCTTGATGTCGCTCGCGTTCTTGCCGAGCGCCTGGCTGGTCCGGTCGAGATCGTCGCTCAGCGCGGCAAGCTGCTGGCTCGCCTGTTGGAACCCACTGCCCAGCTGGGCGAGCGGTTGGAAGCCGAGAACCTGCACGCCCATCGCCGCGCTCATCTGCGACATGGTGCCGGAGAGGTCCTTGGCGAAGTGGGCTGCCTGTGCGGACGACGCCTGTGCCTCGGCGAGCGTGCCGCCGAAGTCGTCGAACGTCGTCTTCGCGGCGTCCAGCGTCTGCGATGTCGCGTGCAGCGACCCGACCAGCGCGGTCCGCTCGTCGTCGAGCGACCGGCGCAGCGCGTCGATCTCCGCGAAGGTCTGGCTGGCGACGACGTAGGCGAGCAGGAGCAGGACGAAGCCGAGTAGCCCGTAGACGATCAGGCCGATCGAGGCGGCGCGGATGACCTTGTCGCGCGGCACGCCGGCGGCCAAGCAAGCTGCGTGCCGAAGACGCGGCGAGGGCGCCCCGCCCCGGGGGCGCCCTCGCCGCGCTGTCGGCTATCCACTCCCGGTGGAGCTGCTACGCCGGTAGCGCGAACTGCGTGACGGTCGAGCCCTGCTGGTTGACGATCGCGACGGTCGTGCCAGGCCTGAAGGCCGATGCGATCGTCGCGGCATCGGAGCCGAGGTACAGGTCCTTGCCGCTGCTGGAACCCGAGCCGGTGTGGATCGTCATCGAATCGTTCGGGCCGATCTTGGCGTTGGACGGCAAGGCCACGGAGGCGCTGCCAACCCGCAGCGTCCAGCCGGCCATGTCGACGGCCTGGTTGCTCGTGTTCTGCAGGGTCAGCGTCGAGTCGGTGGGTGAGACGTTGGCGTTGAGGATGCGGACCGGCGAGGCGGCGGTGGCCGTGCCGGCGACGGTCGCGCCGGCGGTGGTCGCCGTCGCCGAGCTGGCCGACGAGCTCGTGGCGGTCGACGGCGTGCTGGCGAGCGAGGAGCTAGACGAAGGGGTGCTGGCGAGCGACGACGTCGACGATGAGGGTGTGCTCGACGGCGACGAGCCGGTTGAGGCCGACGGGGTGCTCGAGAGGGTCGAGCCGGTCGAGGCCGACGGGGTGCTCGATGTCGACGCGCTGCCCGACGGCGTCCCCGCGACCGCGCCGGTCGAGCTCGTCACGCCGGCCGTCGTCGTGCCGCTCGCCGGGCTGCCGGAGACCGGTGTGCTTACCGCGCTCGATCCGGTCGTCGAAGAGGCCACGCCGCTCGTGGGCGTGGTGCTCGGAGCGGACGAACAAGCCACCAGCGCGGTAAGGGCGGCGGCACCGGCGATGCTGCGGAGCCACGTGCGTTTCGGTCGCATGGGTGTCCTCCTGCGGAGAAGTCGCGGGGCGTCCGGCAGGATGCGTGCCAATGCCCGCGGTCGCTCCCCCGGCCGGGGGATCGCCGGGGTGGGCGCAACGGGGGAATGACTGTTCGCCGACCGTTGGCCGAGAATGGGCGAGATGCTGGCACAACCACGCGACGAGGCGCACGCCGCCGAGCACGACGAGCTCGCCACGTTCCTGGCGCGGATCGGGCACGACGTCGAAACGGCACTACGCGCCCGGCGCGTTCTGCTCGCCGAGCTGCTGAACGCCCGGCGCGACCCGCCAAACGCGCTGGCGCGCGCCGGCCTCGCGGGACGCCGCTGCGTCCGCGCCTTCGACGAGGCGCTGCGGCACCTCCAGCGTACGCACGTGCCGGGTGAAGCCAGCGAGTGCGCGTTCGAGCTCCGCGACTGGCTGGAGGCGCACGTCACCGCCTGCGACCATCTGAACCGCGCCGCGGCGGCGCGCGACCGCCAAGACCTGGCGCTCGCACTCCACTGCCTGGCCGAGGGCGCGTCGAGCGCCGCCCGCTTCAACGACGCCCGCGAGCGGCTGCTCCGACGGCTCGCCAGCTAGGCGCCCTTCAGCAAGCGCTGGTGCCAGTCGTAAACCTCACGCAGCCTCTCGTACTCGTCGACTGGTAGGAGAACGGCGCGGGCGGAGCTGGCCTCGACGAGCAACGTCGGCTTCGGATCGGTCAGAAGCCGGGAAAACAGCTCGGGCAGTCGAACCACGCGCATGTCGTTCCTCCAGTGGGTTTCAACCCGGGGCGGTCGCCATGCAACCGTCCCCGCCCTGCCTGGAACATATGTACCAAACGCACGTTCTACTGACTATGAGAGGCGCCTTAAAATGGCGTTGCTTTCCGTAAGAATGCGGGCGCGCGTCAGGCCGCCTTACTTGACCGCGCCGGACGCGAAACGCACCATGACGCGGCCCATTCGAGGGAGAGATGGATCGTTTCGTCACGGCGCGTGGGCTGTGTTTCCACGTCACTTCCTGGGGCTCTGGCCCTAACCCGCTGCTGCTGCTGCACGGCGTGCACGGCACCGTGCAGAGCTGGGACGCGCTGGTGCAGGCGATCAACGGCGCGGTCCCGATCGTGGCGTTCGACCAGCGCGGCCACGGCGAGAGCTCGTGGCCTGACGAGGGCTACGACGTGCGGACCATGGCCGACGACGCCGCCGCCGTCGCGCTCGAGCTCGACACGCCGATCGACGTGCTCGGCCACGGCTTCGGCGCGGCGGTCGCGCTCGTGCTCGCCGCCCACCATCCGCACGTCGTGCGACGCCTGGTGATCTCCGAGCCGCCGTTCGAGGACCGGGGCTTCGGGCCGGTTACGCGCATCATCATGGAGTCGCCAGACGACTTCCCCTCATGGGAGGCCGGGCGCGAGTTCCTCGCCGAGCGCATGGTGGGCGTCTCGCCCGAGACGGTTGACCGGCGCACGACCGAGCGGCTGCGCAAAGACGAAGACGGCAAGTGGCGCTGGCGCGGCTACCTGCCGGGCATGCGCAAGCTGCTCGAGCGGCCAATGAAGGGTCTCGACCTCTGGCAGGACGCCCCGCGCATCCTCGCACCGACCGTTGTGGTGCGCGGGAGCCGGAGCGTCGTCTTCCCGGTCGAGACGTTCGAGCGGCTGGCGCGTGTCATCCCGCAGGCCGAGGGCTTCCAGATCGCGAACGTCGGCCAGGCGCTACCCGACGAGCGGCCGCTCGCGCTCGCCCACCTGCTGCGGGGCTTCCTTACTCCGCGCGATTAGCGCGCCCCAACCCGCGGTCCAGCGTGCCCGGCGCGAAGCGCCCGAGGAAGCGCATCGTCGCGAGGCCGCGCCGCTCGCGGCCCGAGAGCGACCAGACTTCCCGCCGGTTCGCGACGATGCCGGCGACGACGGCCCGGGCCACCTCCGCTGGATCGCGCGCCGGAGGTGGCTCCTCGGCCGACGTGTCGGCGCCCATGATCTTTTCGTAGTACTCCGTCTTCATCACGCCAGGGAACACGAGCATCACGTGTACACCGGTGCCCAGCAGCTCACGGCGGAGCGCAACCGTCAGCGCGTTGAGCGCCGCCTTCGCCGCCGCGTAGCCGGCGATGCCGGGGAGGCCCATCTGCGACGTGGGCGACGACACGTTGACGACGACCCCTTCGCCTTGTTCGACGAGCGCCGGCACGATCCGCTGGATGAGCCGAACCGGCGCGACGAAGTTCAGCTCGAACGACTCGTCGAGCGTGTCGAGGTCCATCGCGAGCACGTCCGCGGCCATCCCGCGGCCAGCCGCGTTCACCAGCCCATCCACGCGGCCGAACGCGTCGATCGTTCGGGTGTAGACCAGATCGGGTGCCTCGGCGGTCGTCACGTCGGCAGGGATGGCGACCGCGGTCGGGCCGATCTGTTCGGCTAGCTCGGCCAGCCGGTCGGCGCGCCGCGCGACGAGCGCGACCCGCGCGCCGGCGTCGGCCAGCACCCGCGCGATCTCGCGCCCGAGCCCCGAGGACGCACCCGTGACGACGAAGGCGTGGTCGGCGATCTGCACGCGGCTATCCGTTTGCCGTCTTTCCCAGCGCCGCGAGGAATCCGGGTGCCCTCTGGGCGCCCGGCGGCGTCGGCCGGCGTCGGCGCTGGGCGGGACGGCCAAGAGGTTTGGTGGCGTGGGCTGCTCGGAACGGCATCGCACCGTATCCTAACCGTGATGGACCGCGGCGGACCGCGAGGCCCCGGACGCCCCTCGGCCGGTACGCCGGCCGCGCGGCGCCGCGCGCACCGCGCGCCGCCGCCGATGGCAGCGACTGGCGACGAGACGCCGCTCGAGCTCGAGGTGCGCGTTCCGCCCGGCCAGGAATCGGTCGCCGAGCGGGAGATCGGCGCGCTGGGGCACGAGGTCGAGCTGCGCGGACGGGGCGAGCTGCGCGTCCGGCCTGCCGGGCCGATGCGCCCGCTACTCCAGCTCGAGCGGCCGCTCGCGATCTACGCTGTGCGGCAGCTGCGAGGTGTCGGGCTGGAGGATGCCGATGGACCAGGCGCGGTCACGGCAGCGATGGAGCTCGCGGCGGTCGTCGCCAACCTCGGCTTCAAAGGGAAGCTGGCGAGCTACCGGGTGACGACAGGGCCGGGGCTCGTCGGCGACCGGCGCGCGATCGGGCGTCTGGCGGCGACCATCGGGCGGCGGCTCGGCGTGGCCCAGACCGTGGTCGGGCCGGAGCTAATCCTGATCGTGCGCCAGGGACGACATGGGCTCGAGCTAGCCGCGCGCCTGCCCCGGCTCGCGTAGCGTCCCCCACCGCTCCGACGAGCGCGAGAGGCGAGGAAGAGCCCCTTGCCACCGCATCGTCGGCGTCAGTGTTTTTCGCGACCTCTGCGCTTGTCGCTCCGCCCGGAACGACCGAGGGCGGTTTAGCCCGCCGAGGCGAGGGCGACGCGGTCGCCCTCGCGCAGGTCGGTTGCGTCGAGCGCCACCTTATCGCCTTCATTCAAGCCGGAGGTGATCTCGACCTTGTCGGCGCCGCGGATGCCTGTCTGGACGGGCACGCGCTTGAGCGTACCGTTGTCGACGACCATCACGGCCTGGTCGGGGCCGGACAGCAGCGCCGACCGCGGGATCGCCAGGACGCCGCTCTTCTGGTCGGTCACGATGCCGACCTGGGCGAACATCCCGGCCCGCAGCTTGCCCCTCGCCGCGGCGTCCGGCTCGACCTTGACCACCGCTGTGCGCGACTTTGGGTCGACGGTCGGCGCGACGACGGTGACCTTGCCGTTGAAGACCTGGCCCGGGAAGGCCGCGATCGTGATCTGGGCGGTTTGGCCAGCCTTGACGTTCTTGAGGGTCGACTCCTCGACGTTGACGGCGATCTCGTTGTCGGGTGAGACGATGTTGACGATCGGCGTCGCAGGGCTGGCGACCGCGCCGACCACGATCAGCTTGTCGCTGACGACGCCGTCGACCGGCGCCGTGATCGTCAGATCCTTCAGCGCGCTCTTCGCTGCGTCGAGCGCGGCCTGAGCCTGGTCGACCACCGCCTGCTGAGCGGCGATGTCTTCCTTCGTGTAGGGCTGCGCGGCGAGCTGCGCACCGGCCTGGGCCGCGTCAGCCTGTGCCTGAGCGGCGGCGATGTCGCCCGGGACGACCGGGCGCTGGGCGGCGGCGACGCCGGCGTCGGCCGCGGCCACCTGCGCTGCCGCCGCGGCCAGGTCGTACTGGCTCGCCGGCCGGCGGGCGATCTGCGCTTGCTGCCTGGCCTGGTCGAGCGCCGCCTGTGCCTGGGCGAGCTGCTCGGCGGTGGGCGGCGAGGTCATGATCGTGAGCTGTTGCTGTGCCTGGCGCAGCGCTGCTTCGGCCGACAGCACGTTGGCCCTGGCGTTGTCGCACAACGGGCCGTGGAAGCGGCAGATGCCCTCCCGCGCGGTCTGGGCTGCTTCGAGGTTCTTTTGCGCCTGGTCGATGGCGATCTTCTGCGCCTGGATCTTCTCGGGCGTCGGACCCTTTTGGAGCGCGTCGAGCGCGGCCTGAGCGTTCGCCACGGCTGCGTCGGCCTGGGCGATCTGCTGGTCGCGGCCCTGCTCCAGCTTGGCCGCGTTCTGGCGGGCGTTGTCGGCCTGCACCTGCGCTTGCGTCACGTTCTCGGGGCGGGCGGCGGCGAGCAGCGACTGCGTGCGTGCCTGGGCTGCTCGGGCGTTGGCGTTCGCCTGCTCGACGTTCTCCTGCCGGGCACCGTTCTGCATGGTCTGCAGCTTGGCCTTCGCCGCTGCAAGCGCCGCCTCGTTCTGTTTGACGGTGAGGGTGGCGGTGTCCTTGTCGAGCTCGGCGATGACGTCGCCGGCCTTGACGACCGAGCCGACGTCGACGTTCAGCTTCTCGACCCGACCGCTTGCCTTCGGCACGACCGTGAGGTTCGCCTTCGCCTTCACATCGCCGGAGTAGGTGATGACCGACGCCAGGTCGGTCCGTTGGACCGGCGCTGTCTTGACCGCCGCGGCGGGCACGGCTGTGGGCGTGGTCGGCGGGGCGGACGGCGCCGGCCGAGCACAGGCGGCGAGCAGTGCGACGCTCACCGTGAGCGGGATGAGCGCGCGGCTAGTCATGTTCACGGGCAACCCTCTAATTGGGCCGAATTCTCACCGGTGCCGCCGTGTGGCGGCCACAATTTCCTTCGCTTGGACGCAAGTAATTTCGCCGAAGTTGCGGGCCGCGACGCGATAGCATGGCGCCATGCCCTGGCTCTTCGCGAACGCGACCCGTCAGGTGTTCCGCTGTGGGGACGGCACGATTGCCATGGTGTGGTGGGACGCCTTCGGCCTGAACGAGACGTACGAATGCCTCGAGCACGGCGTCCGGCAGTGCCAGCACGTCCGTGAGATGCGGGCGGCCCCACCCCCCGGTGCCGGGGTACCGTCGCGGGCCGACCCGCGCATGTTCGAGTCGAGGGTGAGGCTTGAGCGCTGAGCGTGCCCTGGCGATGCGGCTCGACCATCTGCTGCTGGCGGTGCGCGACCTCGACGCGGCGGCGCGGGATTTCCGCGAGCGGCTCGGGCTAAACGCCCAGCTGGGCGGTTCCCACCCGGGCGTCGGCACGCACAACGCACTCGTTCACTTCGGCACGGCCTACCTCGAGCTAATCGCCGTCGACGACCCCACGACCGAGCGGGCCAGGGTCTTCACGCGCTTCCTGGAGGGCGGCGACGCGCCGTACACCTTCGCGCTGGCGGTGACGGACCTGGAGGCCGCCAGCGCCGGGCTGCGCGAGCGCGGCCTGAACGTGGACCCACCGCGGGCCGGCAGCCGCCGCACGCCGGGCGGGGTTCTGCTGCGCTGGCGCGCCGCCGACCTGCGGCCCGGCGGGGCCGGCCCGGGCCCGGACGCGCCGCCGCTGCCTTTCCTCATCCAGTGGGAAGCCGACCAGGCCGGGCGAGGCTGGTTCGACGACCGCGTGTCGCTGGCCCAGCACGAGGTACCTTGGGGTGCCGCACACGCGCTCATCATCGCGACGGAGGACCCGGAGGCGCTGGCCGCGGAGTACGGGCGGCTGTTCGGCTGGGAGCGGATCGGCACGGGACGACACCCGACGCTGCGCATGCCGGACGGCGATGGCGTCAACCCGCGGCTGGGGCCGGCGCCTTACGTCGTGCTCGTCGGCCCGACGCCGAACGACGCAAGCGAGCTCGACCGGCTCGTCGGAGACGCGGCGCGCGCACGCATCGACCGCCACGGCGCCGGGGTGCTCGGACTAGCCGTCCAGGTGTCGGTCGTGGACGAGGCCGTCGCCGCGCTCGCCCGGCGCGGCGTCCGCGCGCATGCCCACCCCGAGGGCCGGTGGGCTGTGGTCGCTCCGGAGGACGCCCACGGATTGCTCCTGGAGCTCGTGCAGTAGCGCTTCGCCGGCGCGTTGGAGGTCGTTCCTGGCGCGCCACTGCGAATCGGTTGACAGGCCCGCCCCGGTGGAAAAGAATTTCCTCACTTAACCGATCGGGAAAGGCGCAAATGCAGCGGTTGCTCGTGCTGTTCGTGGTGCTCACCCTGGCCATCGCGGGCTGCGGCCAGCTCGCCAACGTCGGCGGCGGTGGCGGCGACATCTGGCTCGGGGTCGGCGGCCCGATGACCGGCGACAACGCCGAGTACGGCCGGATCTGGAAGAAGGCGATCGACCTGGCCGTCGAAGAGATCAACGCCGGCGGCGGCATCAAAGGCCGCAAGCTGCAAGTCGACTACCAGGATACGCAGAGCGATCCGAAGCAGTCGGTCGCGGTCGCCCAGAAGTTCGTGGAGGACAAGCGCATCGTCGCCGAGATCGGGGACTTCGCGTCGCCCGCTTCGATGGCCGCGTCGCCCATCTACCAGCGCGCCGGACTGGTCCAGTACGCCTTCACCAGCTCGCACCCGGATTTCACCAAGGGCGGCGACTACATGTTCTCCACCGCCCCCAGCCAGAAGGACGACGCGCCGTACCTCGCCAACTTCGCGGTGAAGGATGGCGGCAAGAAGAAGCTCGCGCTGCTGACGCTCAACACCGACTGGGGTAAGACGACCGCCGACCTCTTCGAGGGCCGCGCCAAGGAGCTGGGCGCCCAGATCGTCTACCGCGACTCCTTCTTGCCGACGGAGCAGGACTTCCGCGCGATCTTGACGAAGGTCCGCGACGCCAATCCGGACGCGATCATCCTCGAGTGCTACTTCAACGAGGGCTCGCGCTTCATCCAGCAAGCGCGCCAGCAGCAGATCAACCTGCCGATCTACGCCAACGGCGCGGTCTACTCGCCGCAGTTCCTGCAGCTCGGCGGCCCGGCGGTCGAAGGCGTGATGACCGCGTCGCCCTGGTTCCCCGACGCGCCGCGGCCGGCGACGCAGAAGTTCGTCAAAGCGTACCGCGACAAATACGGCGAGGACCCCAACTGGTTCGCCGCGGACGCCTACGACACGATCCAGATCCTGAGGACGGTCATCGAGAAGGTCGGCACCGACCGCAAGGCGATCCGCGACGGGCTGGCCAACCTGAGGGACTACGACAGCGTCGTCTACGGCAAGATCGGCTTCAACGAGGAGCGGCGGTTCACGATCACCGAGGAGAACAAGCTGGTCGTCAAAGGCGGCAAGTTCGTCCTCTGGCAGCCGGGTGCGTAGATGAACAAGTGGGAGCGGCTCGAGGCGGCCGTCCGCGGTAAACCGGTTGACCGCCCGCCGGTCAGCGCCTGGCGGCACTTCGTCGACAAAGAATGGGGTGCCTCCGAGCACGCCCAGGCGATGTTGGAGTTCCAGCGGACCTACGACTGGGACTTCATGAAGGTGAACCCCCGGGCGACGTGCTTCGCCGAGGCGTTCGGCAACCGGTACGACCCGCAGCGCTACGAGGGCGTCCGTCCGGCGCTGGTGGAGCCGGTCGTCAAGAGCACGCGCGACCTCGGGCGGATCAGGCCCGTCGACGCGGGCGCCGGCGCGTTCGCCGAGCAAATCGAGGCGCTTGGCAAGATCCGTGGCGGGCTGGACGGCGAGGTGCCGTTCATCCAGACGGTGTTCTCACCACTCTCGGTCGTCGGGCTGATCGCCGGCGGCGAGCTCGCGTCGCTGCGGCGGTTCATCGCGGAAGACCCCGTCGCACTGGAGGCGGCGACGCAGGCGGTGGCGGCGTCGCTCGTCGCCTACGCGCGTGCGTGCCTCGAGGCCGGGGCGAGCGGCATCTTCTTCGCGATCGTTAGACTCGCCCGCGAAGGGGCGCTGACGCGCGAGGAGTACGCGCGCTTCGGGCGTCCGTACGACTTGCAGGTCCTGGAGGCAGTCCGACCGCACCCGACCGGCGCGCAGCCCGACTTCAAGCTGAATATCCTGCACGTGTGTGGCGACGGCGTCTACTTCCCGGACGTGCACGACTACCCCGTGCAGGCAATCAACTGGAACAGCCGCGGCCCGGGCAACCCATCGCTGGCCCAAGCCCAGGCGTACACGCTCGCGGCGGTCGCGGGCGGCGTCGCGCAGGACGGGGCGATCCGGCGCGGCACGCCGTCCGAGGTGGCGGCCGAGGTCGAGTCGGCGATCGCCAGCACGGGCGGCCACCGGATGTTCGTGACGCCGGGCTGCACGGTCGATCCGTCGACGCCGGCCGAGAACCTGCGTGCCCTGCGCGAGGCGGTCGACCGGGCCAAGACGCGCTGACGCCGCCTCTCCAGGGGGGTGGGGAACCCACAAACTAGAATCGCGTTATGCGAGCTCGGTCGGCTGGCAGCCGACGGATCGTTCTCATGCCGGCCGAGGGCCTGTTCGTCCTCGCCGTCCTCGTCGCGACGGTGGCTGCGGTGGTGGCGGGCGGTCCGGTCGGGACGTTCTTGTTCTGGGTTGCGCTGTACGGGCTGGCGCTGGTTGTCGTCGCGGCCGCGGTGACGTGGCTTTTCCGTCTAGACCCCCGGCTCGCCCGCGGGCTGGCCGGCGTCTGCCTGACGTTCGTGGTGTACGGGGCCCTCACGCCCCTGTACGCGCCGCTAGGCAGCCGAACGATCGACGCGTTCCTGTGGCAAGCCGAGCGGGCGCTTTTCGGCACGACACTCGTCCAGCTCGTCGAGCCGATGGCGTCGCCGGGCTGGACCGACTTCTTCGTACTCGTCTACGGGATCCACGTTCCGCTTTTCCTGGTGCCCGCCTACTTCCACTGGCGTGCGGGGCGCCGCTTGCGCGCCGAACGGCTGCTCCTGACGTTGGTGCTGGCGATGTACCTCGGCTTCGTCGGCTACGCGCTGTTCCCGGCCTACGGGCCCGTGGGGACGATGACGGGCCTTCGACCGATCGGGAACAACGCCGGGACCGAGTTCGTCGCCGCCTACGGTAACGCGCTCGGCACGTTCCCCAGCTTGCACGCGGGCATCAGCGCGGCGGTGGCGATCGACGGATGGCGCACGTCGCGCCGGTGGGGGCTCCTGTACACCGGGATCGCGGCGCTGATCTGGGCGTCGACGCTGTACCTCCGCTACCACTGGTTCCTCGACCTCGTCGCCGGGCTGGCGCTGGCTGGGCTCTGCACCTGGCTAGCGGGCCACCTGCTGGCGCGTTGGCCTAGGATCGCTGTGAGCACGATTCCCAGGCTCGGCGAGCCGGCCACGCCTGGTATGATGCGGCCCGTTCCTGAGGGGGGAGATACCTAGCATGCCTGTTTCCGGTCGAACGAACCGTCGCGCCTTCCTGCGGGCGCTCGCCTTCGCGGCGGGCTCGGCTGCGCTGGCCGCCTGCGGACAAGCGGCCACCCCGCCGACGTCCGTCCCGACGTCCGCCCCGGCCGCCAACCCCACGCAGGCGCCGAGCTCGTCCGGCGGCGCGCCAGCCGCGACGCAGGCGCCGGCCGCCGCGGCCGCGACCAAACCCGCGGCCGCCCCCGCCGCGGGCGCTGCCCCAGCGGGCGCGGCCGCGCCCGCCGCTGCCCAGTCCGCGCCGCAGCCAGTCGCCGGGTTGAAGAACGTGCCGCGCAACCGGACGCTCATCACAGTCAACGGCGGCCAGGCTGGCAAGTTCGTCGACCACGAGCTCTGGAACCCGTACGCCGTCGGCGCGACGCACCAGGCCGGGCCGAGCCTCTTCTACGAGCCTCTCGCCTATTACAGCGCGTACGCGGACAAAGAGATCCGCATGCTGGCCGAGTCGTACGAATATAGCCCAGACTTCAAGAAGCTGACGATCAAGACCCGCTCCGGCGTGAAGTGGTCGGACGGCCAGCCGTTCACCGCCGAGGACATCGCCTTCACGTTCAACAGCCTGCGCGATTTCGGCGCGAAGGTGAAGTGGGGGCTGAACGTCCAGCCCTTCCTCGACAACGCCACGACGCAGGGCGACTCGACCGTCGTCTTCAACTTCAAGGTGCCGGCGCCGCGCTTTTGGGAGTTCATCACCTACAAGTTCGACATCGGCATCTACCCGGTGCCGAAGCACATCTTCCAGGGCCAGGACTGGGCCTCGTTCAAGCACTTCGACCTCAGCAAGGACTGGCCGGTCACGACCGGGCCGTGGAAGGTCGTGTACGCCGCGCCCGAGCAGAAGGTGATGGACCTGCGCGACGGGCCCTGGTGGGCGGAGGCGGCCGGGATCCAGAAGAAGCCGCGCGTCGAGCGGATCATCTGGCTGCCGGTGATCGGCGAGCAGCAGACGGCACAGGGCGTGATCGCCAACCAGCTCGACTGGACATACAGCCTCCAGCCCTCCGGCATCCCGGCGGTGCTGAAGGCGAACCCGAAGGTCACGACCTACAGCGGCGACAAGCCGCCCTACGGCAACCTCGATTGGTGGCCGATCTCGCTGTGGCTGAACAACACCGTCGCGCCCTGGAATGACAAGGACATGCGCTGGGCGGTCAGCTACTACATCGACCGCAAGCAGTTGTGCGAGGTGGGCTGGTCCGGCGCCGCCAACCCGTCGGACGTGCCGTTCCCGATGTTCCCACCGCTCAAGCCGTTCTACGACGCGATCAAGCCGCTGCTCGACAAGTATCCGACGAACGCGTACGACCCGAAGAAGGCCGACGACATCCTCACGGCCAAGGGCTACAAGAAGGGCTCGAACGGCATCTGGGCCAACGCGCAGGGGCCGCTAAAGCTCGAGATCATGGGCGCGGGGACGTCCGGGAACGCGCTCGGTCCGGTGCTGCCGGAGATGCTCAAGCGGGGTGGCATCGACGCGAGCTACAGCTCACCGCCGGACGCCAGCACGCGCTTCAATAACGGCAACTACGTCGGCTTCATCAGCGGCCATGGCGGCGCTGTGCGCGACATGTACGCGACGCTGGCGCTCTACCAGAGCACGTCGGTGGAGGCGCCGACCGGCGTCCAGAACCTGTCGAAGTGGAAGAACGCCGACTTCGACAAGCTGGTCGACCAGTTCTACCTGACCGCGCTCGACGACAAGGCGAAGCAGCTGGAGATCTTCAAACAGGCGATGGCGATCTGGCTGCCGGAGCTGCCGGACGTGCAGCTCACCGAGTTCCACCACCGGGCGCCGCTCAACCAGACGTACTGGAAGAACTTCCCGACCCAGGAGAACTCGTACTGCAACCCGACGTTCTGGCATCTGACGTACGGGTACATCCTGCCGTTCCTGGAGCCGGCCCAATAGGAGGTGAGGGGGGTGCTGGCGCCAGCACCCCCTGCTAACGTCCGAGCCAATGCGCCTCGACTACGTCGTCCGCCGGGTTGCGATCTTCTTCGTCATCACGTGGCTGGCGGCCACGATCAACTTCTTCCTGCCCCACCTCACCAGCCAGGATCCGGTGAAGGACAAGCTGCTGGAGGCGTCGCTCCAGGGCGGCGCGGTCCAGAGCGGCATCCAGGAGATGGCGGCCGAATACAACAAGAAGTTCGGTCTGGACAAGCCGCTCTGGGAGCAGTACGTCACCTACCTGGGCGACGTGGCGCACTTCGACTTCAATTACTCGATCGCCAACTACCCGCGCACCGTGACGAGCCTGATCTTCGAGGCGCTGCCGTGGACGATCGGGCTGCTGTCGGTCGCGCTCGGGATGTCCTTCGCGATCGGGACAGCGCTGGGGGCCTTGGCCGGGTGGCCGCGCGCGCCAGGCTTCATCAAGGTGCTGATGCCGCCCCTTTTCACGCTGCACTCGATCCCGTTCTTCCTGCTCGGCCTCATCCTGATCTACGTCTTCGGCTACGTGCTCCAGGTCGTGCCGATGTTCGGCGGCTACACGCCGGGGGCGTTCCCGACCCTCAGCATGCCGTTCATCCTGGACGTGCTCCACCACGCGATCCTGCCGGCGCTGTCGATCATCCTGGTCGACATCGGGGGGTGGGCGCTCGGCATGCGCGGGATGATGGTGACGACGCAGGGCGAGGATTACGCCGTCTTCGCCGAGGCGAAGGGCTTGAAGGGCTCGACGATCTTCATGCGGTACGCGGTGCGGAACGCGATCCTGCCGCAGACGACCGGCCTGGCGATCGCATTCGGGCGGCTGGTCTCCGGCGCGGTGCTGGTCGAGGTCATTTTCGCCTTCCCGGGCATCGGCAACACCCTCTACCAGGCGATCCGCGCCGCCGACTACTTCCTGATCGAGGGGATCGTCTTCTGCGCCATCGTCACCCTCGGCCTCTCGCTGCTGGTCCTCGACATCCTCTACCCGCTGATCGACCCGCGGATCACCTACCGGAGGACCTAGGATGGCGGTTACGGCACGACCGAGCGCGGCCCCGGCGATCGTCGACGAGCGAACGGCCTGGGCCGACGCGCTCGACGCGACGCGGCGGTACTTGCGGCGGAACCCGACGCTGGTCGTCGGCTTGGTGCTGCTGGGCATCCTTTTGGCGTTCGTCGTCGGCGGCTCGTTCGTCGCCGACCTGTCGAAGGCGCGGGCGCTTTCGGTGCGCCCACTGCAGCCACCCTCCACGACGTTGTGGTTCGGGTCCGACCGCCAGGGACGGGACCTCTTCGCGGTGATGGTCTCGGGAACGCCGCTGACGCTCCGGATGGGGCTCATCGCCGGGTTCATCGGCGTGGCGGTCGGCACGCTCGTCGCGTTCGTCGCCGCGTACTACGGCGGCGGCGTCGACGTCGTCGTGCGTGGCATCGTCGACATTGGGCTCACCATCCCGGGTCTGATGGTGCTCATCGTGATCGCGATGTCGCTCAAGTCGGGGATGACAGTCGACCAGATGGCGTTGGTGATCGCCTCGTTGGCGTGGCTGACGCCAGCGCGGATCATCCGGTCTCAAGTGCTGACGCTCAAAGAGCGCGGCTACGTCCAGGTGGCCCGGCTCTCGGGCGTGGGTGGGCCCGAGATCATCGTCAAGGAGCTGCTGCCGAACCTGCTGCCCTACCTCGCCGCCGCGTTCGTCACGGCCGTTTCGGGCGCCATCCTCGCCTCGGTCGGGCTCGAGGTGCTCGGCCTGGGCGACTTCAACTCGACGACGATCGGGATGACGCTCTACTGGGTCAACTACAACGCCGCGCTGCTGAACGGCTGGTGGTGGTGGTGGGTGCCGCCGACGGTGGTGATCATCCTGCTGTTCATGGGGCTGTACTTCGTTTCGTTCGGGCTCGACGAGTTCGCCAACCCGCGTCTGCGCCGCCAGGTGTGATCGCCTCTAAGCGCCCGGGCACGACCGACCTCAAGTACTACCGCGATCCGAAGCACGGCTTCTCGATGGTGTACCCGGAGCCGTGGCACGCGTTCGACCTGATCGGCGCCGAGGGGCGGCTGTTCTCGGAGCGGAAGGACGACCACGCAACGTGCATCGCGGTCGAGATCACCCCGCTGCCCGCGCCGGTGACGGCCGACGACCTGCCGTTGTTGCGGCGCGCGTTCCTCCGTGGGCTCCGCAGTGCGCCAGGCTCGCGTATCTTGCGGCGTGACGACTACGACGTCGGCTGGGCGGTTGGCCTGGAGGCGGTCCAGCTCTTCGACGAGGGCGGTGCGCGGCGTAAGCGCTGGGTGAGGGTGCTGTACCACAAGCAGCACCAGTACCGTCTGGTGGCGCAGGGACGCTCGCCGGAGGAGTTCGACCGCTGGCTCGTCGATTTCAAGCCGGCGATGACGTCGTTCAAGTTCGACGGCGGCGTCGCGCCGGCCTACCCGGAGTAGCTGTGGACATCCCCGGCCTCAAGATCCACCGAGACCCGCGAGGCTTCGCGTTCCTCTACCCGCACAACTGGCACGCGTTCACCCTCGACGCGGGCAACGGACCGGGCGCGCTGTTCGCCGAATCGGCGGACGACCTGGCGACGCACCTCTCGATCGAGGTGATGGACCTGCCGACCGCGGTGCGGGGACGAGACCTCCCGGCCATCGAGCGGGCGTTCCTTGACGGGCTGAAGCAAGCGCCGGAATCGACGATCGTGCGGCGCGACGCGTACGACACCGGGTTCCTGGTCGGCGTGGAGGCGGAGCAGACGTTCATCGAGCAGGGACAGCGGAGGCGGCGGTGGGTGCGCCTTCTCTACCGGGGTCGGCGGCAAGCACGGTTGGTGGCGCAGGCGGCGACGGAATTGGACTTCGAGCGGCTGCGCACCAGGTTCGAGCCGGCGATGACCTCGTTCAACTTCGCCGCCGATGCGATGCCGACGACCGAGCCGGAACCTTGAGGGACTCTCACCCTGGCCCGCTGCCAGAGGGCAGAGCCGCCTCGACAAAGACGGAGTCCATCTCCTCGGCCGGGAGCACCGGCGCGTCGCGGTGGAGGTAGCACGCGGCGACGCGGTGGGGGTCGGTGCGGTAGAGCGGCGGGAGGTGTTCGACGCACATCGGCATCGCGTGCGGGCAGCGGGCGGCGAAATGACAGGCGTCGACGCGGTTGGCGCCAGGGATGGGCGTCGACACCTCGTGGGCGGTCCAGGGGTGGTTGGGGTCGGGCATCGGGATGGAGCCGACCAGCAGCTGCGTGTACGGGTGCTTCGGCTGCTTGACGACCAGACCGACCTCGCCCGCCTCGGCGACGGTGCCGCGGTAGAGCACGACGATGTTTTCGCTCACCTGGTAGGCGGTCGTCAGGTCGTGCGTAATGTAGATGAGCGAGATGCCGAACGAACGGTTCAGCTCGCGCAGGCTCTCCAGGATCGTGGCGCGCAGCGAGGCGTCGACCATCGAGACCGGCTCGTCGGCGATGATCAGCTTCGGTTTTAACAGGAGCGCCCGGGCGACCATCACGCGCTGCCGTTGGCCGCCGGAGAGTTGGTGCGGGTGGCGGCCGAGCGTCTCGTCGGGGCGCAGGCCGACGGTGCGGAGTGCCGACTCCATCAGCGCGCGTGCCTCGTCCCGCCCCCTCGCCAACCCGAACTTGTGGATCGGCGTCTCGAGGACGTGGTCGACCCGGTAGAAGGGGTTGTAGACCTCGTAGGGGTCCTGGAAGATCACCTGAACGTCGCGTAGGAGCTGGCGCCGCTCTGGCTTCGAGAGGGAGCGCAGGTCGCGGCCGTTGTAGAGCACTTCGCCCGAAGTCGGCGTGATCAGCCCGAGCAGGATGCGGGCGAGCGTGGTCTTGCCCGAGCCGGACTCGCCGACGATCGCGGTGATCGAAGGCGGCTGGCTCTGGATCGCGAGCGAGAAGTCCTGCAAGGCGACCGTCTGGTTCTTCGAGAAGAGGCCGCCGCCGAACACCTTCGTGACGTGGCGGCACTCGATCAGGGGTGTCGCGCTCATTGGGCGGCCGCCGGAACGGCTGGCGTCTGCACGCGCGGGTCGGAGGCGGGGTACAGGTGGCAGGCCACCCAGCGGTTCGGCCGCACCTCGGCGAAGAGCGGCGTGACGGTCTTGCAGTGTGGCATCGCGAACGGGCAGCGCGGCTCGAACGGGCAGCCGGGCGGCCGGTTCAACAGCGAGGGCGGCAGGCCGGGGATGCCACGAACGGCGCCCTTCTCCTCGAGCGACGGCAGGCTGGCGATCAGCAGCTTCGTGTACGGGTGGAGCGGCTCCTCGAAGACCTCCCGGATCGGCGACACCTCGGCCATGGTTCCGGCGTACATCACGCCGAGCCGGTCGACGAACTGGGCCATCAGCCCCATGTCGTGGCCGACGAGGATCACGGCCGCGCCGAGCTCCTCCTGCACGCGCCGCAAGGTGTCCATCACCTGCTTCTGGACGACGACGTCGAGCGCGCTGGTCGGCTCGTCGGCGATGATCAGCCGCGGGCGGAGCGAGATCGCGATCGCGATGCAGACGCGCTGCTTCATGCCGCCCGAGAGCTCGTGCGGGTAGAGGTTGGCGACCTCGGGTCTGAGGCCGACCTGGCCGAGCAGCTCGCGGATGCGGGCGTCGAGCTCGCGCCGGGAAAGGTTCAGGCCATGGTCGCGCATGCCGTCGGCGATCTGGTCGCGCACGCGCATCACCGGGTTGAGCGAGTTCATAGCGCCCTGGGCGACCATCGCGATGGCGGCCAGGCGGAGGCGGCGCATGTGCTCCTCAGAGACGCTGAGCGTGTCGACGCCCTCGAGCAGGATCTCGCCGCCCTCGATTCGGCCGGGCGGCCGGATCATGCGCATGAGCGCTAGCGCGATGGTCGTCTTGCCCGAGCCGGACTCGCCCACCAGGCCGAAGCGCTCGTGCGGTGCCAGGTCGAAGCTGACGCCGTCGACGGCCTTCACCGGGCCGCGCGGCGTGTGGTAGTAAACGCGCAGATCCCGAACGGTCAGCAGCTTGGAGTCCACGTCTCTCCCCAACGTGTCGCGCCGGCATTCTACCGCGCGGGGGCGGGCGAGCTAGCCGGCCTCTGGTATGATGCCCGCGCACAGCAAGGGAGGACCGGGAACCATGGCTTTGCGCACCCCGAACCGTCGCGAGTTCCTGAAGACGATCGCGCTCGCCGCGGGCGCCGCGACGCTGGCGGCCTGCAGCGGCGCATCGGCGCCGACGCCCGCCCCGTCGAGCTCCGGTGGCGCCGCGCCGTCCGGCGGCGCCGCCCCGACGAGCGCGGCCCAAGCGGCGCCGGCCGCGGCGCCCACGACCGCGCCCGCCGCCGCCCCCACGACCGCACCGGCCCCGGCGGCGGCGAAGCCGGCCGACCAGAGCCCGGCCGCCCAGGCGGCGGCGGGCGCGGCCCCGAAGCCCGCCGCCGGCATCGCCCAGGTGAACACGCAGGGGCTGAAGCAGGTGGCGCGCAACCGCACGCTGATCTACCTCGGCCAGGGCGGCGTCCAGGGCAAGTACGTCGACTACGAGCTCTGGAACCCGTACGCGGTCGGCGCCAACCACCAGAACGGCCCGAACATGTACTACGAGCCGGTCGCCTACTACAGCGCCTTCGCCGACAAGGAGTGGCTCTGGCTGGCGGAGAGCTACGAGTACAGCGCGGACTTCAAGCAGCTGACCATCAAGACGCGTTCGGGGATCAACTGGAGCGACGGCAAGCCGTTCTCGGCCGAGGACATCGCTTACACGCTGCGCTCGCTCAAGGAGCTGGGGGCGAAGGTACGCTGGGGTGTCGACGTGCAGCAGTTCGTCGACGACGCGCAGGCGACCAACGCCAACACGGTGGTCGTGAAGTTCAAGGCGCCGAACCCGCGGTGGTTCTACTTCATGACCTACAAGTACGACATCGGCATCTACCCAGTGCCGAAGCACGTCTACGACGGCCAGGACTGGACCAGCTTCAAGGCGTTCGACCTCGCCAAGGACATGCCGGTCACGACCGGGCCGTGGAAATTGGTCGCCGTCTCGCCGGACCAGAAGATCCACGACCGACGTGACGCCTGGTGGGCGGCCGCGACCGGCCTGTACCCGATGCCGAAGGCCGAGCGGATCATCACCATCCCGGCGATCAACGAGCAGGTCAACGCCCAGGCGTTGATCAACAACGACGTCGACTACTACGGCTCGCTGCAGCCCGCCACGTGGCCGACGGTGTTCAAGGCCAACCCGAAGATCATTACCCATTCAGGTCAGAAGCCGCCCTACGGCTACCAGGACTGGTGGCCGTGCTCGCTCTACGTCAACTGCGAGAAGGAGCCGTTCAGCAACCCGGACGTGCGCTGGGCGCTGAGCTACTACATCGACCGCAACATCGTGGTGGACGTCGGCTGGTCGGGCGCCGCCGAGCCGATCGCACTACCGATGCCGACTTATCCGGGCCTGCAGCCGTTCTTCGACGCCGTCAAGCCGCTGCTCGACAAGTACCCGACGCTCGAGTTCAACCCGAAGAAGGGCGACGAGCTGCTGAGCAAGGCCGGCTTCAAGAAGGGCTCGAACGGCCAGTGGACGGACGCCAACGGCAAGCCGTTCAAGTTCGAGATCATCACGACCGGCTCGTTCCCGGCGGTCGTGCCGGTCGTCGCGGAGCTGCTGAAGCGGCAGGGCATCGACGCCTCGTTCTCGCTGCCGACCGACTTCGATAACCGGTTCAACAAGGGCGACTACGAGGCGGCGATCTACGGGCACGGCGGGTCGGTCTCGGGCGACCCGTACTTCACGCTACGGCTGTACCAGTCCGTGACGACGGCCGTGCCGGGAGCGCACCTCGTCAACTTCACCCGCTGGAAGAACGAGCAATACGACAAGATCGTCGACGAGATGGCGGTCACCAGCTCGAGCGACAAGGCGAAACTGCTCGACATCTACAAACGGGCGATGGAGATCTGGCTGCCGAACCTCCCCGACATCGTCCTGACGAAGTTCTACCACCGGATCGGGATGAACACGACGTACTGGAAGGGGTGGCCGACCGAAGAGAACCCGTACGTCAACGGGGCGGGCTGGCACCTGACCTGGAACCTGATCAACACGAAGATCGAGCCAGTCCAGTAGAGGTGGCCCTCAACCTCCGTCCCCCTCTCCCGCCGGGCGGGAGAGGGGGAGGTGCTCGCCCTGGGGGCAGCCCAAAGGCCGGCACGGCGTCCCGGCACGCTCGCGGGTCGCCGCCCTTGGACCGGTCAGGGGCTGTGCCTTTGGACTCGATGGCTTAGGATCACGCCATGCGAGTCGAGTACGTCCTCAAGCGCGTCGGGCTGTTCGTGCTGGTGGTCTGGCTGGCGAGCACCGCCAACTTCTTCCTGCCACGGCTGGGTGGGCAGGACCCGATCAGGCAGCACCTGCTGGAGCAGGCGATGCTGGGTGGCTACGTCCAGGCCGGCCTCGAAGAGATGGTCAAGGAGTACGACGCGAAGTTCGGCCTGGACAAACCGCTCTGGGAACAATACGTGATCTACATGGGCCAGGTCGCCCGTTTGGATTTCAACTACTCGATCTCGAACTACCCGCGGACCGTGACGAGCATGATGCGGGACTCGCTGCCGTGGACGATCGGGCTGCTGACGACTACGACGCTGATCTCGTTCACGCTCGGGACGGTGCTCGGAGCGCTGCTGGGCTGGCCGCGCGCGCCCCAGTGGCTGCGGCTCGCCTTGCCGCCGTTGATGGCGCTGAGCGCGATCCCCTACTTCCTGGTTGGCTTCATCATGCTCTACCTCTTCACGAACCAGTGGTCGATCCTGCCCATCTTCGGCGGCTACTCGTCGGGCACCCAGCCGAACCTCAGTCTCAGCTTCGTCCTCGACGTGCTCAAGCACGCCATCCTGCCGGCCGGCTCGATCATCCTCGCTTCGATCGGCGGGTGGGCGCTCGGCATGCGGGCGATGATGGTGACGACGCAGGGCGAGGACTACACGATCTTCGCCGACGCGAAGGGGCTGACGCCGTTCACCATCTTCGCGCGCTACGCGGTGCGGAACGCGCTGCTCCCGCAGACGACCGCGCTGGCGCTGGTGCTCGGGCACGTCGTCTCGGGCGCCGTGCTGGTCGAGGTGATCTTCGGCTACCCGGGCGTCGGGACGATCCTGTACAACGCGATCCGGCAGTCGGACTACTTCGTGATCCAGGGGATCGTCTTCGGCGTGATCGTGTCGGTGGGGCTCGCGACGCTGATCCTCGACCTGGTGTACCCGCTGCTCGACCCACGCATCACGTACAAGAGGGCGTAGGATGAGCACGGTCGCGACGGAGCAGGCGGTCGCCTCGCTGGCGCCACCGCGCGAGCCGAGCCTCTGGGCGGAGCGAGCGGGGTCGGTTCGCCGCTACCTGCGGCGCAACCCGGCGCTGGTCGTCGGACTGCTGATGCTGCTGGCGCTGCTGGTCTTCGTAGTGGTCGGCTCGTTCATGGTCGACCTCCAGCGGGCGAGGCCGCTCTCGGCGCGGGCGCTCCAGCCACCCAGCGCGGCGCTCCCCTTCGGCTCGGACAAGCAAGGGCGCGATCTGTTCGCGGTGATGGTGGCGGGAACACCACTCACGATCCGGATCGGCTTGATCGCCGGGCTGATCGGGACCACGGTCGGGGCGACGCTGGCGTTCATCGGCGGCTATTACGGTGGGTGGATCGACGCCGTCATCCGGGTCGTCGTCGACGTCGGCCTGACGATCCCCGTCCTGATGGTGCTGATCGTGCTGGCGATGACGTTCCGGTCGGGCATCACGGTCGACCAGATGGCGCTGATCGTGGCGCTCCTGGCGTGGCTCTTCCCGGCCAGGACCATGCGGGCGCAGGTGCTGACGGTCAAGGAGCGGGGCTACGTGCAGCTCGCACGGTTGTCGGGGGTGAGCGGGCCGGAGGTGATCGTCAAGGAGCTGCTGCCGAACCTGCTGCCTTACATCGTCGCCTCGCTGGTGGGGTCGGTCATCTCGGCGATCTTCGCTTCGATCGGTCTGGAAATCCTCGGACTCGGCTCGGCGGACGCGCCGACGATCGGGATGACGCTCTACTGGGTGAACTTCAACGCGGCGATCATCAACGGCTGGTGGTGGTGGTGGGTGCCGCCGATCGTCGTGATCGCGACGCTCTTCATCGCGTTGTTCCTGATCACGGTCGGGTTGGACGAGGTCGCGAACCCCCGGCTGCGGCGGCAGGTGTAGCCGTCGACCTCGACCGCGCCGACCTGCCGACGCGCCCCGACATCGTCCCCCTCGCGATCCACCGGGACCGGGAGCGGGGCTACTCGTTCCTCTACCCTGCGACGTGGCGGCGGTTCACGTTCGACGCCGGCAACGGCCCGGGTGAGCTCTTCGCCGAGTCGGCGGACGACCTGGCGACGCACCTCTCGCTCGAGGTGATGGACCTGCCGACCGCGGTGCGCGGTCGGGACCTGCCGTCGGTGGAGAAGGCCTTCCTGGAGGGGTTGGGACGGCTCGCAGGGTCGACGATCCTTCGCCACGACGCCTACGACACGGGGTTCCTGGTCGGAGTGGAGGCGGAGCAGACGTTCGTCGAGCAAGGGCAGCGGCGGCGGCGGTGGGTGCGACTCCTCTACCGCGGGAAGCGCCAGGCGCGCCTCGTCGCCCAGGGCGCGACCGAGGCGGAGTACGAGCGCTGGCTGGTGCGCTTCAAGCCGGCGATGACGACGTTCAACTTCGGGGACATCTGGCCCGAGCCGTGATTACTCCACGACGCCGCGCAGCCGCGGATCGAGGAAGTCACGCAGCGCGTCGCCGAGGACGTTGGTCGCCATAACGCTGAGCGAAACGGCGAGGCCGGGGAAGACGACGAGCCACCACGACGGCTTGAACGCCTCCGCGAGCACGCCGCCGAGCATGTTGCCCCAGCTGGGCTCGGGAGGTGGGATCCCGACGCCGAGGAAGCTGAGCGCCGACTCGGTGAAGATGGCGCCGCCCAGGCTGACGCTGATCAGCACGAGCATCGGCGCGACGCACTGCGGCGCGATGTGGCGGACGAGGATGCGCGGGGTCGAGGCGCCGAGCGCGCGGCCGGCCTCGACGTAGGCGAGGTCGCGGAGGGCGAGCGCGACCGAGCGCACGATCCGCGCTGTGCCGGCGACGCGGGTCACGGCGATGGCGATGATCACCGTCTTGAGCCCCGGCCCGAGGGCGACGACGAGCAGCAGCGCGAGGATGAGCTGCGGCATCGACATCAGCACTTCGACGACGCGCTGGCTGGCGAGGTCGAAGCGGCCGCCGAGGTAGCCGCAGGCGACGCCCCACGCGAAGCCGAGCGCCTCGCCGATGAAAACCGCGGTCACGGCGACGAGCAGCGTCACCCGCGTGCCGTAGACGATGCGGCTCAGCACGTCGCGCCCCAGGTGGTCGGTGCCGAGCAGGTGCGTCGCGTTCGGCGGCTGGCGGACCTCGGCGAAGCTGTTCAAGAGGGGATCGTACGGCGCGATCACGGGCGCGAGCGCGCCAACCACGACGATGAGCCCGAGCACAACCGCCGCGGCGACGCCAGCCGGCGACTGGCGCGCGAAGCGCCGCAGTCCTTTCGAGAAGCCGCCGACCTCGATCGGCTCGATCTCCTCTGGCGCGCCGAGCGGGCGGGCGCCCAGCGTCGCGGTCAGCTCGGCCATCGGCCTACTGCAGCCGGACCCGCGGGTCGAGCCAGGAGTAGCTCAGGTCGACGACGAGGTTCATCACGACGTAGATAACGCCGTAGATGAGGACCAGGTTCTGGATGATCATCCAGTCGCGCTCGCCGATCGCCTGAACGAGTGCCAGGCCGAGCCCGGGGAAGCCGAATGCGCGCTCGGTCGCCGGCGAGCCGCCGAGCAGCGCGCCGAACTGCAGCCCGGTGAGCGTGACGATCGGGAGCAGCGCGTTGCGCAGGACGTGCTTGTAGATGACCATCCGCTCGCGCAGCCCCTTGGCGCGGGCGGTGCGCGCGTAGTCCTGGTGGAGCGCCTCGAGGATCGCCGACCGCGTCAGCCGCGCGATCACGGCCGCGAAGCCGAGGCCGAGCGCGAAGGTCGGGCCCAGCACCATCTGTAGGTTCCGGCCCGGATCGTCTTGGAAGTAGACGATGGACAGCGGCGGCCGCCAGCTGAACCACACGATACCCACGAGCACGATGACCAGGCCGAGCCAGTAGCTCGGGACGGCCTGGAAGAGCGTCGTGACCCCACGCGAGAGCCCGTCGAGCCACGAGTTGCGGTGGGTAGCGCTGAGGATGCCGAACGGAACGCCGATGATCCACGACCAGACGACCGCGAGGATCGTGATCTCGGCCGAGATCTGCCCGCGGCGCACGATCAGCTCGCGGATGGGCTCGCCGCGCCAGAACGACTGCCCGAAGTCGCCCCGCAGGACGTCGCCCATCCAGCGTGCGTACTGCACGTAGTACGGGTCGTTGAGCCCGAGCGAGGCGCGCATCTTGGCGACCTCCTCGTCGGAGAGCCGCTGCTGCGCGCCGGTGCTCGGGTCGGTGACGATCGCGATCGGGTCGCCGGGCAGGATGCGCATGGCGAAGAAGATGAGCAGGGTGATCCCGATCAGCGTCGGGATGGCGATCAGGATTCGTTTGGCGATGTAGGTGTGCATAAGAACGGTCAGCAGCTAGCGACCAGCGTGCTCCATCGGTACGGACTGACCGCTGATCGCTGACCGCTCACCTACTTGTCCAGGTACGCCGTGTCGAAGCGGCCCCACTCCGACCATTTCCGCTGCTCAAGCCCGAGGCCCTTGACCTTGAGGCTCCACATGGGCAGGTGGTCGGTCCAGCCGATGTTGACCCAGGGGCCATCCTTGTCGAGCTGGTCTTCGATCTGCTTGGCGAGCGCCTTGCGCTTCGTCAGGTCCTGCTCGACTTCGAGCTGATCGAGCCATTTGTCGACGTCCGGGTTCGAGTACTTGTAAAAGTTGCCGGAGGCGCCGGTCTTGAAGTAGTTCAGCCAGCCGGCGGTCGGATCCAGCGTCGGGATACCGCTCGTGTCGAGCGCGATGTCGAAGTTGCCCTTGACCTGGCGTTCGTCGACGAGCTGGGCGCGCTCCATCGTCCGGATGCTCGTCTTGAAGCCCAGCTTGTTCAGCATCTGCTGCACGGCTGGCGCGAGCAGCTCGGCGTGCGGCGCGACGTTGGCACACAGGATCTCGATCGGCGTGCCCGGCGCGACGCCGGCGTCTTTCAGGAGCGACTGCGCCGTCGCCAGGTCCTCGGTCTTGTCCTGGCGGTAGCCAGGCAGCTTGCCGACCTCCTCGGGCGTCAGCGCCAGCGGGCTGGCGACCGGCTGGTAGCGGGAGAGCTTCATCTGCTCCTGCGTCTGGAAGGCGACGAAAAGGTCCTGGCGGCTGATCGCCAGGTTGATCGCCTGGCGCACCTTCGGGTTGTCGAGCGGCTTGCGTGCGCAGTTGAGCCACAGCACGTACGAGCCGGTCGACGGCGGCCGGGCGGTCCCGAACTCCTTGTTCCGCTTGACGCCCTCGTCCCAGGTCTCCTTGGAGACGTTCCAGGACATGTCTGCCTGGCCGCTGAGCACGGCGGTACCGCGGTCTGACCACGCGGCCGCGTGGATCAGCTCCAGGCCGTCGAGGTAGGGCAGCTCCTTGTCCCAGTAGTCGGGGTTGCGCTCGAAGACCCAGCGCTCGCCGACGCGGTGCTCCTTCAGCTTGAAGGCGCCGGTGCCGGGCGGGATCACCTTGCGGAAGTCGCCCTTGTTGTCGTCGATCGCCTTCTTCGAGGTGATGACGGCCGACGACCCGGCCAACACTTCGAGCAGATACGGGACCGGCTTGCTGAGCGTGATGACGACGGTGTTGGCGTCGGGCGCATCGATCTTGTCGACCGCGGCGAGCAGGCTCTTGACCGTGCTGATCGAGCCCTCCGGCGGCGATTTCATGCGGTTGATCGAGGCGACCACGTCGGCCGAGGTGAGCGTCGAGCCGTCGTGGAACTTGACGCCCTGGCGCAGCTTGAACGTATAGGTCTTGCCGTCACTCGACTTCTCGTACGACTGGGCGAGCTCCGGCACGATCGTCTGCAGGCCGTCGAGCGGGTTGAACCGCACGAGGTTCGAGTACATGTGCCACATCGCGGTCGTGGCCGCGCCCTGGATCGGGTCGAAGTTGTTGGTGGTGACGCCGAACGCGGCGCGCAGGACGCCGCCCTTCTTCGGCGTGCCGTCGGTCGGACGGAGGATGCCGTTCGCGCCCGGAGCACCACTCGGCTGGGCGGCGGCGGCCGGGGTTGCGCCAGGGGCCGCCGCGCTGGTCGGCGCCGCGGCGGGCGCGGACGTCGCCGCCGGGGCGGACGTGGCGGCTGGTGCGGCTGGCTTGGTCGGCTCGGCGGCGGCCGGCTTGGGCGCCTCGGTCGGCTTGGCGGGTGCCGCGGTCGGCGCGGCGGGCGAACAGGCGGCGAGGGCGAGGGCCCCCAACCCGCCGACGACGAACCGCCGCGAAACCTTCCCTCGTGCCACTGCTTTTCTCTCTCCTAGATGCGGTGGGGCCATAGTACCAGGCCGAGAAGGGTTTGGGGGCCGACGCCGCCCCAGCGTCGGCCCCCTACTAGGGAGGAGAGAAGGAAAGGAAGGCATAACGGTCGTTCGACCGTCGCCATGAGTCTGCCGCACGCCAGCGCGCGGCGCGACCGCCGGCGTACTGCACAGGCAGTAAAAGTGTGAAGGTCGTTTCGGCGGGCCCTTTTGGTATGTTTGGGCGGATGGGTCGGCCGATCCGCCTGGGCATCCGCGAGCGGCTGCTCGTCGTCGTCGCGACGTCGCTGGCGTTCTTCGCGGTCGCGATCGGCGTCGTCTTCGCCGTGCTCAGCGACGTCACCGCGACGTACGACCGGCTGCTCGACGTCGACGAGCGCATCCTCCTCGACGCCACCCGCCTGCGCGTGCTCGCCGAACGACAGGTCTCGCTCGCCGAGGAGATCGCCGCGCCGACCGCCCTCGACCAGCTCGTCGTGCTGGGCGACCAGCAGAACCAGGTCATCGACGACATCGCCCGCCTGGCCGTCGCGCCGGCGGATCGCGAGCTGCTCCAGCGCATCCGGGTCACCAACGACGCTTACGTCGCCGCGCTGCGCGACGCGGCGCAGGCCTTCCAGGCCGGCCGCGCCGACCGGGCGGTTGCCCTCTTCATGCAGCTCGACCGTCCGCGCGACGACTTCCTGCGCGCCTGCGACGCGCTGATCGTCGCGAAGACCGCGTCGCGCGACGCGGCGCGGGCCGCGGCCAGCGCACGGTTCCGCGAGACGCTGATCGGTCTCGTGCTCGTCCTGGCGGTCGGGGGCGCCGCCGCGGCCGGCATCGCGCTGGTCGTCGGCGGTCGCATCGCGCGCGGCGTCGTCCAGGTGGCCGGCTCGATCCGCCGGATCGCGGCTGGCGAGCTCGAGCGGCCGGTCGATCCGCTGCCCGACGGCGAGCTGAGTCAGCTCGCGGCCGACGTGGACGAGCTACGCCGGAGCCTGCTGACCGCGCGCGAGGCCGAGGAGACGCACCGGCAGCGCGTCGAGATGGTGCGCGACGTGGGCCGCGGCCTGCTCGCCGCCAACGACCTGGGCGCCGCGCTCGGGCTGCTGGCCGAGCGCACCGGGCGGGCGCTCCGGGCGGTCGGCGTCACCGCCACGCTGATCGATGCGCGCGACCAGCGGCTCGTGCGCGAGGCGAGCTATGGCTCGCCAGGGGACCGGGCGGCCGATCAGGCCGCTCCAATCTCCTCCCCGGACGGCGCCTTCCAGGGCGAGATCCGCGTGTGGCGCGACCCGAAGCGAAGTCCGTCCCCCGCTGAGCCCATCTTGCTCGAAGCGATCGCCGCCGAGGCGGGGCTTGCGCTGCGCAACGCGGCGCTCGCGGAGGCGGCGCAGCGGCGCGCCGACGAGCTCGACCGCTTCGTCCACGTCGTCGCGCACGACGTGCGCGGCCCGGTCTCGATGGCGCAGCGGCTGGCCGAGCTGATCCGCAACCGCAACCCGATCCTGGCCGCCTCGGAGGCGCCGCTGTTCGCGCGCATCGGAGACGCGACCGCCTACGCGGAAGGGCTGATCGACGACCTGCGCGAGCTCGTGCGGATCGGCCGCGTGCCGACCCGCCGCGAGCCGATCGCGCTGGCCGAGGCGGTCGCCGACGCGGGCCAGGCCGTCGGCGCCGTGCTGGCCGAGCACGGCGTGGCGCTGCAGCACGAGATCGGGCACGACGTCTGGGTCCGCGCCGACCGGCGGCAACTGCGGCAGGTGCTGACGAACCTGTTCGAGAACGCGGCCCACCACATGGGCGAGACGCCCGAGCCGCCGCGCGTGCGCGTCGAGGCGAGCCGGACCGGCGACTGGTGGCGCGTGGGCGTGCTCGACAACGGCAAAGGCATCCCGGCCGACGCCCGCGGCCAGGTCTTCCTGCCGTTCCGACGGCTCGGCCGGGAAGGCGAGGCGCAGGCCGGGATGGGGATGGGGCTGGCGATCGCGCGTCGGATCGTCGAGGGACACGGCGGGGCGATCTGGATCGACGACGCGCCGGGCGGTGGCTGCGCCGTCTACTTCACGCTGCCGACCGCCGAGCCGGTCGAGGTGCCGGCCGGCCGGCCGCCTGTGACGCTTGACACCGCCGGCGTGCCGATCGACGTGGCCGCCGAGGATGGCGTGGCGCAGGATGCTGGGCAGGTGGCGCGTTGAGCCCGGGGCCGATCCGCGTGCTCATCGCCGAGGACCAGCGCGTCATGGCCGACGCGCTGCGCGTCGTGCTCGAGTTGGAGGGCGACATAACCGTCGTCGGCGTGGTCGACGACGGCTCGGCGGCGGTGTCCGAGGCGCTGCGCCTCAAGCCCGACGTCGTGGTGATGGACGTCCACCTCGCCAGCGTCGGCGGGCTGGCCGCGACGCGGACGCTGCTCGGCCGCTGGCCGGAGGCGCGCGTCCTCGTCCTGACGACCGACGAGTCCCCGCGACTGGTCGGCGAATCGGCGGCGGCCGGCGCGGTCGGACACCTGACCAAAGACCGGGCGCTGGCGGACGTGATCGGGGCCGTCCGGCGCGTGGCGCGCGGTGAGATGCTCTTCTCGGCCGCCGAGCTGCGACGAGCCATTCGGGACGACTCGCCGGCCGAGGAGCGGCCGACGCTGAGCGCTCGTGAGCTCGAGGTGCTCGCCTTGATCGCGACGGGGCGCGAAGTCGAGGAGGTCGCCGACCAGCTCTGCATCTCGCCCTTGACGCTGCGGACGCACGTGCAGCGCATTTTGCACAAGCTCG
>DASRFH010000013.1:0-26364 GCA_035651675.1 Chloroflexota bacterium
GAGCGCGCCGACCTGATCGTCGTCGGCGCGCACGACCCGAACGCGCCGGCGATCGGCCCGCACAGCGTCGGACCGGTCGCCCGCTTCGTCCTCGACCACGCGCCGTGCGACGTGCTGCTGCTGCGCGGCTAAGGCCGCCCCGCCACGAACGATCCGCGAGCCGACGAAGGTAGCGCGCACGCCGTGCCCGGCCGGCAGCCACAGAGCCAGGTCCGCGGCCAGCGACAGCGCGCCGAGCAGGTCGAGCCCCACGCCATCATCGGGATCCGCCTGGCGCGGCTGCGGTCCGCGGCCAGCGACAGCGCGCCGAGCAGGTCGAGCGGTCGAACGCGCCCGGCCGGGGCGTCGCGCGGCGTCGCGCGCCCTGGGCCCAACACGCGGTTCACTTATTGGGCAGCGGCGCCTGGGCGTCACGTCCTCACCCTGCCCCTCTCCCAGCGGGAGAGGGGACGTGGGCGGGTCCATTCCGCACGGACGGCGGCCTCAAATGAACCGTAGTGGCCCTAACCGGCCGCGCCGTAGCCGTCGTGGACGGCCGCCATGTCGACGCGGAACAGGCTCCTCTCGACGACGTCCGCGTTCCGATCGACCTCCTCGGCCGAGCGCATGCCGACGAGCGCCACGTCGACCTGCGGGTGCGAGAGGACGAAGCCGAGGAGCGCGCCGGGCCAGTCGAAGTCTCGCGGCGCGCCGACCTGCTCGATCCACCGCTGGAACACGCCGCTCGTCATCGTCCGCATGGTCAGCGTGCCCATCCCCTGCGCCCGGGCGAGCGAGAGGAGCGTCTGCGGCGGCAGGTCGCGGTTGCGGTAGGCGCCGGCGCCCTGGTAGACGAGGTTGAAGCAGATCATCAGCGTGTCGAACCGACCGGTCGCCACCAGCCGCTCGGCGGCGCCGTTGGGTCCCTCGGCCGTGAAGCCGAGGAAGCGCGCCTTGCCCTCGTCGCGCAGCCGCTCGTAGGTCTCCAGCCCGCCGCGCGCGAGCACGGCCTCGACGTCGTCGCCGCTCCACCAGCCGCCGTGGAGCTGGAGCAGGTCGACGTGGTCGGTCCGCAGCAGCCGCAGGCTGTTCTCGAGCGCCGCGCGGATCGCGCCCGGGTCGCCGAACGCCGCGCGCGGCGTCTTGGTCGCGAGGAAGACGCGCTGGCGGTCGGCGCCGAGCGCACGCCCGAACAGCTCCTCGGAGATGCCGCGGCCGTAGCCGGGCGCCGTGTCGAAGTAGGTGACGCCGCGCTCCAGGGCACGACGGATCGCGCGCTCGACCTCGCGCTGCGAAGCGTCCGCCCTGGCGTCCCAGGTGCCGAGGTACCCGGTCAGCCCCGCCGGCGCTCCGCCGAAGCCGAGCGCCGAGACGCGCGCGCCGGTGCGCCCCAACTGCCGGTGTTCCACGAATGGGCCTCCCTATAATGCCGGCGCCCCCGAGGAGAACGCTACAAGCATGACAGGATCGAGCATCCGCACGTCCCGCCGCGCGCTGCTGCGCGTCGGCGGTCTCGCCCTCGGCGCCGCCGCGCTGGCCGCCTGCGGCCAGCCGCTGCCGACGCCGGTGATCCCGACGCAGCCGCCGGCGAAGCCGACCGAGGCGCCCAAGCCCGCCGGCGAGGCGACGAAGCCAGCCGCGGCTGTCGGCACGCCGGCGGCCGCCGCCACCACGGCGCCGGCCGCGCAGCCGACGACGGCGCCCTCGGCCGCCCAGCCGGCCACCGGTGGCACCGCCCAGATCACGCTCCGGATGCACTCCCGCACCGACGCCGAGGGCACCAAGCCCCAGGCGGCCATCAAGGTGCTCGAGCAGCGGAACCCGAAGGTCCACATCCAGCTCGAGATGATCCCCTCGGCCGACTACGTCACCAAGATTCTGGCGCTGGCGGCCGGCGGGCAGGTCGGCGACCTGATGTGGGGCTCGCCGACCAACTACCACATCCAGGTCGGCACCGGGCTGTGGTTCGACCTCACGCCGCTGATCAAGTCCACCAATTACGACATGGCGCCGTTCTTCCAGAGCGCCAAGGACTACCTGACGCGGCACGACGGCAAGTACTGGTCGCTGCCCTACAAGGCGCACCCGGGCGCGCCGGCCCTCTGGTTCAACAAAGAGATGCTCGACGCCGCTGGCGTCGGTACCCCCAACCCGAAGACGTTCGACGAGCTGACCGAGCTGGCCGTGAAGCTCACGAAGCGGCCGGCCGGCGGCGGCCCCGCCGAGGTCTACGGCTTCCTGCCGAACGACTCGTACAACCACGCCTCGATCTGCGACCACCGCTCCTGGGGCGCCGAGGAGATCGACCCGGTCTTCGGCGCGAAGAAGAGCCTCATGGACCAGGAGAAGAGCCTGCAGGTCTACACCTGGCTGCACTCGCTTTACTGGAAGCACAAGGTCGCCCCGGCGCCGGGCCCGGGCGTCGGCGTCGGCCAGGACGTCTGGGTCGCCCAGAAGGCGGCGATGTACCAGGCGAGCTCGTCGACCAAGTCGGTCGAAGGGATCGTGGCCGGCAAGTGGACGCCGCGCGTCGTGCTGATGCCGCCCGGCCCCGGTGGGAAAGTCGGCACCAAGCTCGTGTTCGACAACTTCGGCATGTACAACAAGACGAAGTACCCGAACGAAGCGTTCGAGGTGCTCGGCTACTTCTGCGGCAAGGAGCATGGCATCCGGCTCGGCCTGCCGGAGGGCGGCGGCTCCTGGACCTGCGGCGCGCGGACCGACGTCTTCTACTCGGACGAGCTCATGAAGAGCACGCCCAACCACAAGGTGTTCGCCGAGATCACCGAGAAGTCGGAGCCCTCGTTCTACCCGGAGAACTTCCGGCTGAACGAGTACGAGACGGCGCTGACGCAGGGCTACCAGAAGATCATGCTGAACGAGACGCCCCCGACCGCGGCGACGATGAAGGAGCTGCAGCAGTCGCTGCAAGCGGTCCTCGACCGGCCGAAGCCATGAGCGGGTTGAGGGTTGAGGGTTGAGGGTTGAGGGTGGCGGGGCCCCCCGGGCCCCGGTTGAGGGTTGAGGGAGGAACGGGGAGGCCTGCCACCTTCGACTTCGGCCGCGGCGGCGCCGGTGGGTCGAGTCTTGGGTCTTTGAGGGGGAAAACGGGTTGAGGGTTGAGGGAGGAACGGGGAGGCCCGCCAGCTTCGGCCCTCGGCCGTGGCGGCGCCGGTGGGTCGAGTCTTGAGGGAGGAACGGGGGGACTCGCCCACCCTCAACCCTCAACCCTCAACCCTCAACCGGGGCCCGGGGGGCCCCGCCACCCTCAACCGGGGCCCGGCGGCTGGGGGAGGCCCGGGTAGGTCGCGCCACTACCGCCGGGCCATCGAGGGCTACCTCTACATCAGCCCGTGGATCGTCGGCTTCCTGGCGTTCACGTTGGGGCCGATGCTCTTTTCCCTCTACATCTCCTTCTTCAATTGGAGCGTGCTCGGCACGCCGCGCTTCGCCGGCCTGGGGAACTACGTTCAGGCGCTGAGCGGGGCCGACCCGCTCTTCTGGACCTCGTGGGCGCGCACCTGGCAGTACGCGCTGATGTTCATACCGGCCGGCCTGGTGATCTCGCTGCTGCTGGCGACGATGCTCAACCAGAAGCTCAAGGGCACCGTCCTCTTCCGCACGCTCTTCTTCCTGCCGACGCTGATCCCGGTCGTCGCCTCGGCGCTCCTGTGGCGCTGGATGCTCCAGCCGGACATCGGGCTGGTCAACTACCTGCTCTGGCGCATCCACGTCGTGGGGCCGCGCTGGTTCAACGACGCGAAGATGGCGCTGCCGGCGCTGGTGATGATCGCGCTCTGGGGCTCGGTCGGCGGCAGCCGGATGATCATCTTCCTGGCCGGACTCCAGGGCGTGCCCGACGAGCTGTACGACGCGGCGAAGGTGGACGGCGCCAACTGGTGGCACCGCTTCCGGAACGTCACGCTGCCGATGATCACGCCGACCATCTTCTTCAACCTCGTGCTCGGCGTGATCGGCGCGCTGCAGGTCTTCTCGATCTCGTTCGTCGCGACCGAGGGTGGCCCGGCCTACGCGACCTGGTTCTACATGCTCCAGCTCTACGACAGCGCCTTCCGCAACTACCTGATGGGCTACGCCTCGGCCCTGGCGTGGATCTTCTTCGTGGTCGTGCTCGGGCTCACGCTGATCCAGTTCAAGCTGTCGGGCGGCTGGGTCTACTACGCGGGCGAGGAGACCGGCAAGTGAGCTCCGCCGCCGCCACGCGCCAGCGCGCCAGCGCCTTCGCCTCGGCGCGCCTCCAGCACGCGCTCGGCCGCGCAGCGCTCTACCTGGTCGTCGTCCTGCTCGGGATCGTCTTCGCGACGCCGCTCTTCTGGACGCTCACGACGTCGCTCAAAGCCTCGAGCGAGCTGATGGTCTTCCCGCCGGCGCTCCTGCCGGCGCAGCTCCACTTCGAGAACTTCCCGCGCGCCTGGAACGCGGTGCCGTTCGGTGCCTTCTACCGCAACACGGCGGTGGTGACGGTGCTCGGCACGCTCGGCGCCGCGTTCTCGTCGAGCCTGGTCGCCTACGGCTTCGCGCGCGGCCGCTTCCCGGGCCGCACCATCCTCTTCTGGGTCGTGCTCTCGCAGCTCATGCTGCCGCCGGAGATCACGATTATCCCCAAGTTCCTCATTTTCAAGCAGCTCGGCTGGATCGACACGCTCAAGCCGCTGATCGTGCCCGACTGGTTCGGCGGCGGCGCGTTCAACATCTTCCTTCTGCGCCAGTTCTTCATGACCATCCCACGCACGTTCGACGAGGCGGCCGAGATCGACGGCGCTGGCTCGTTCCGGATCCTCTGGTCGATCCTGCTGCCGCTGTGCACGCCCGCGCTGATCACGGTCGCCATCTTGTCGTTCTTGCGCCACTGGAACGACTTCCTCGAGCCGCTCATCTACCTGAACTCGCCCGACATGCTCACGCTCTCGCTCGGGCTCCGTTACTTCCTCGTCTCGCCCTCCGAGGGCGGGGAGCCGAAGGACCACCTGCTCATGGCCGCGGTCCTCATGGCCGCGCTGCCGTGCGTCGTGCTGTTCTTCGTCGCCCAGCGATACTTCGTGAAGGGCATCGTGATGAGCGGCATCAAGGGCTGATCCATCGTCCCGTCTCTTTGTGGGAGAGGGACAGAGTGAGGACGCGACTTGGAATACGTCAACTTCGGCACGAGTGGCCTGAAGGTTTCGCGGCTGGCGCTCGGTATGGGGCTGCGCGGGCAGGCCGACGAGCGCAACGCCGAGCGGCTGATCCGCAGGGCGTTCGACGGCGGGATCAACCTGTTCGACTGCGCCAACGTCTACGGCCTGATGGACGACCGCGCCTACGCCGGCCGCTCCGAGGAGATCCTCGGCCGGGCGCTGCGTGGCGTGCGCGACGACGTCGTCATCACCTCCAAGGTGTTCAGCGAGGTCGGCAAGGGCCCGAACGACCGGGGCGCCTCCCGCTACCACGTCATGCGCGAGGTCGAGCGCTCGCTGCGCCGGCTCGGCACCGACCACATCGACGTTTACTTGCTCCACAACGTGGATCCGACGACACCGCTCGAGGAGCAGTTCCGCGCGCTCGACGACCTGGTGCGCGCCGGCAAGGTGCGCTACGTCGGCGTCTGCAACCACCAGGCCTGGCAGGTCTGCCGCGCGCTGTGGACGCAGGACAAGCTGGGCGCCGACCCGCTGATCACCGTGCAGAACCCGTACTCGCTGTTGAACAGGTCGCTCGAAAACGAGATGTTCCCGTTCTTGCGGGCGACCGGCGTGGGGCTGATGGCCTACGCGCCGCTCGCGACGGGGCTGCTGAGCGGCGCCTACGCGGTCGGCCAGCCGCCCCCGCCGGGATCGCTGTGGGCGGCCCGCGGCCGCGACCGCCTGGACGCAGCCCTGGCCGGGCGGCCCGGCCAGGTACTTACCGCCTGCGAGGAGATCGCGCGCGCCCACGGTACGACCGTCGCCGCGATCGCGCTGCGGTGGGTCATCGCCCACCCCGAGGTCACTTGCGCCATCTCCGGCGCCGACACGGACGAGCAGATGGCCCAGAACCTCGCGGCGGTAGAGCTCCGTTTGTCCGAGGACGAGCTGGCGCGGCTCGACGAGCTGTCGCAAGGGTTGGCGATGTTCCTGGACACGCCCCAGTACCGCCCGCAACGGAGCTGATAGTGCATCCCGCCCCGTGAAACGACTCGAGATCGTCGTCGAGCAGCATCCGGACGGCTTGTCGCGTAGAGGTCCTCGCTCGTACCGACCTCCAGCACCCGCTTGCCCGGTCGCAAGCCGAGCAGCGGCGAGACGTTAGCCAGACTGGGCCTTCCGCCAGGCCTCGTACTCGGCGCGAGCCTCGTCGGAGAGCGGGTAGTACTTCCGCAGGTCGCCGCCCTGCGACAGCTTCAGGCGGCTGAACTCCTCCCACTCGCGGTGCTCGGAGGCCTTCTGCGCGAGCTGCGGCGCGAGGCCGATCGGGACGACGACCGCGCCGTCGTCGTCGGCGACCACGACGTCGCCCGGCATGACCGTGACGCCGCCGCACGCGATCGGGACGTTCACCGCGAACGGGAAGATGTTCGTCTGCGTGTGGAAGTTCGGCGTCACGCCGCGCAGCCAGAGCCCGAGCCCCAGCTTCTTGATCTCGGCCGAGTCGCGGATGCAGCCGTCGATCACGACGCCCACCCCGCCCTTGCCGCGGAAGTAGGTCATCATCATCTCGCCGAACACCCCGCTCGTCATGTCCCCCCGCGCGTCCACGACCACGACGTCGCCCTTCCTGGCGTGGTAGAGGACGTGGCGGTGGAGCTGCGCCTCCGGGTTGACGTACTCGGCGTCGGGGTAGAGGTCCTCTCGCTTCGGCATGAACTGCAGCGTCAGCGCCGGCCCGGCGACCGTCACGCCCGGCGTCATCGCGACCGGCCCGAGCATGAACGCGTTGCGGATGCCCAGCCGCTTCAGCTCGCCGGCCGCGGTCGCGCTGCCGATCTTCTGCAGCGCCGCGACCAGCTCGCGCGGCGGCCGCTTGATGTCCCGGGTCTTGACAGGCTGGTCGGTCAGGTACGCCACGGACGGGCCTCCTTCGGTCGATCGGTGCCGCTATCCTACCGGCAGGAGCGCACCGGTGCGGAAGAACCTGACCCCCCAGCAGCTCGCGGACTTCCTGGCACAGCCGTACAACGCGACCCTCGCGACCTACCGCGCCGACGGCACGGTCCTCTTGTCGCCGGTCTGGCACCGGTGGCGCGACGGCGGGTTCGACGTCTCCACCGGCGCCGACGACGTGAAGGTCCGCCACCTGCGCCGCGACCCCCGCTGCAGCATCGTCGTCTACGACAACGACCCGCCGTACCGCGGGCTCGAGCTGCGCGGCCAGGCGCGCATCTTGCCCGACCCGGACCGCGCAGCACTGCGCAGCATCGCCGTCCGCTACCTCGGCGCCGAGCGCGGCAACGCCTACGCCGACGCCGCCACGTGGGAGGGCGTCGTCATCCGCCTCGAGCCCGGCCACGTGCGCGGCTGGGACTTCGCGGACGAGGAGCTCTGACCCGGCGGCTCCCTGCCGTTCCGCGAAGCGAAGCGGGCGGAGCTCGACCGCATGGAGCGTGCTCGGCGGTGGCTGTGCGCGATGGCCGGGCTCCTCGCCGCGCCCGAAACGGCGGCGCGCGGCTAACGCCCCCGCAAGAGGTCGGCCATCCGCTCGCCTGTCATCATCGCCGTCGCGTTCGTGTTGGCGCGCACGCAGTCGGGCCAGATCGAGGCGTCGGCGACCCACAGGTTCTCGACGCCGTGCACGCGGCCCTCCGGGTCGACGACCGCCATCCGGTCGCTGGCCGGGCCCATCTTGCAGGTGCAGGACAGGTGGTTCGTGTGGGACACGTTCCGCCGCATCCACGCGTCCAGCGCGGCGTCGTCCTCCACCACGTCCGACGGCGGGCCGATGCGACGGTCGACCAGGTCGCGGAACGCCGCGTGCTCGCCGAGCGACAGGCACAGCCGGACGGCGTCGCGCAGCCGCTGGCGGTCGAACGGCTCCTCGAGCATGTTCAGGTCGATGCTCGGCTGCACCGACGGGTCGGCCGAGCGCAAACGGATCTCGCCCCGCCCGACCGCGAGGTTGAGCACCGGCTGGATGGCGATGCCGAGCGGCGTGCGGCCATCGCCGCCACGGTCGACCCGGCCGCTCGCGAACGAGACCATCAGGACCTGCGCGTCCGTGCGCAGGTGCGATCCCGGCGCCGTGTAGCGCAGGCAGACCTGGTAGCGCGGCAGGTCGGGGTGCATCGGGTAGCCCGGCTTGTGGCGCCAGAGCGTGCCGACGTGCGGGTGGTCGCGCAAGTTCTGGCCGACGCCGGGCAGCTCGTGCCGCACCGCCACGCCAGCCGCGCGCAGCTGGTCGGCCGGGCCGACGCCCGAGAGCATCAGCAGGTGCGGCGAGCCAACCGCGCCGGCCGACAGCACGACCGCGCCGCCGTACACCTCGAACAGCTCACCGCGGCTCCACACGGCGACGCCGGTCGCGCGCCGCCCGTCGAACAGCACCCGATGGACGGTGCAGCCCGACCGGATCGTCAGGTTGAGGCGGTGGCGCGAGGGGTCGAGGTAGCCCAGGCTGGTGCTCCAGCGGACGCCCAGGTGGTTGTTGAGCGGGATCGCGCCGACGCCCTCGGCGCCGGGCTCGTTGAGGTCGGCGGCCGTTGCGAAGCCGGCGTCGCGGCACGCCTCGACGAAGGCGACCTGTGGCGGCAGCCATTCCTCTGGCCTGAAGCGCCGCACGGGGATCGGCCCGTCACCCCCGTGGATGGGCGATGGCCCGAAGTCGAGGTCGCGCTCGAGCTTGCGGTAGTACGGCAGTACCTGCTCGAAGCCCCAGCCCGCCGCGCCAGCCGCCTCCCAGGCGGCGAAGTCATCCGGGGTGCCGCGCAGGAAGATCTGGCCGTTCGTCGCGCTCGAGCCGCCGATCACCTTGCCGCGGAAGACGCCGAGCGGGCCGGCGGTCGGGCTGGCCGTGCCGACGTAGCCCCAGTCATGGTCGCTCGGCGTGATGTCGGCGGCGGTCGTCAGGCCATCGCGGATCTTCGGCGGCAGCGCCTCGATCCCCGCGTAGTCCGGGCCGGCTTCGAGCAGCAGCACCGAGCGCCGCGGGTCCTCCGAGAGCCGCGCCGCGACGATCGCGCCGGCCGAGCCGGCGCCGACCACGATCACGTCGTACTGCATGGCCGCGGCCGCATTGTAGGGCCGCGCGGCTGTGGAGTTCGTCACACCCGGGCGTCGATTCGGGTGGAGGCACCCTGCCGGATGCCGTCGGCTACCCCCTATCGTGCACTCGTCGGGCGTGATACGGAACTGAAATGTTCCGAGCGCGCCGGCTGGGCACACTGGGAACGCCCGCGCAGGGGGTGGGGAGCTGAACGGAGCACTGGGCGGCCAGGAGCGGGGCTGGATCGTGCTGACGCTCGCCGGGCTCGGCGCCGCGGCGATCGGCGGCGCGTTCCTCGGTACAGTCGGCCTGCTCGCCGCGCTCCTCCCGCTGCTCCTGGTCGTCTACTCCACGGCCATGGCCGACCTGGGCGCGGCCCGGGGCGATGGCCCCGCGCTCGCGTACGCCTACGCCGAGCTGCGCGCGGCCAACGAGCGGCTCGCCCTCCAGATGGTCGCGCTGACCGGCGAGGGCCTCCGCGGGGTCGACGCCGCCAGCTACGACGGCCTGCGTCCGACCGCCAGGCTGCTGCGCGCCTTCCTCGAGGCCCAAGCCGACGCCATCCGCGACCCCGAGGACAACCCCGACCCCTCGCTGGTCGCCTGATTACCCGCAAGCCTGATGGTGCATTTCCGCTTAGACGATCCCCTCCGCTGCTCCCGTCGGCCGGCAGAGGCCGCCGTCCGTCAGCCGGGCGTCTGTCGCCGGCCGACCTTCCGGTCCTAACTGCGTCGCGGGTGTAGGCACCAACCGAGGCGAGCTCCGTCGCGTAGCATGGGACCTCGTGCTGATCGACACCCATGTCCACGTCTGGCCGCTCGACGACGCGCCCGGCCACCGCCCGGTCGAAGGCGCCAAGGTTGCGCACCCCAGGGAGGCCGCCCCGGTCGAGTGGCTCCTCCAGGACATGGCGGAGTACGGCATCGACCACTGCGTCCTGGTGCAAAGCTCCGCCTTTGGGTGGGACAACCGGTATATGGTCGAGTGCCTTCAGCAGTACCCCGGAAAATTCCGGGCGATTGGGCTGGTGAACCCGCTCGATCAGTTCAACGCCGACCAACTCTGGTACTGGTGGAACCAGGGCATCAGCGGCTTCCGGCTCCACCCGCTCTACTACCCCGAGCTTCCCACCTGGATCGACTCGCCCGAGCACGACAAGCTCTGGAAGGCGGCTGCCGACACCGGCTCGATCCTCCAGTTCCACATGCACCCCCACCACGCCGAGGCGCTGCACCGGATGGCGTCGCGCCATCCGAAGACGCGCGTGATCGTCGACCACATCGGCAAGCCCGACGTAACCGAGTCGCCGCCTTACCCGTCGTTCCAGCCGGTGCTGAAGCTCGCCGAGCTCCCCAACGTGTGGGTCAAGATCGGCGACTACCAGATCGCCTCGAAGCAGCAGTTCCCTTGGCGCGACACCTGGCCGTTCGTCGCGCTTCTGAAAGAACACTTCGGCGTCGAGCGCATGGTGTGGGGCACCGGTTACCCACGCACCGCCCGCCTCGTGCCGCTCGCCCAGGCGCTCGAGTACGTCCGCGGCCTCCCATGCTGGGCGTCGGGCGACCTTGACCAGGTGCTCGGCGAGACGCCGCGGAAGCTGTTTGGGTTTTGATCCCGCTCGGGGACGTCGACAACCTGCGCCGGCGGGTTACCCGCCACGATCGGCCAATCCCGCCTCGGTCGCGAGGGTGCTCGCGTGGGCAGACGAGCACCTGTGCGTCGATCAACATCGCGGCGTGCTGAGGGCGATACTCCGGGCGGTATGACGCTATGCGATGAGCTCCTTGCCGAGCTGCGCGCCCTGGCGAATCCCGCGAACGTCGCGGGGATGGCCCGCTACGGGATCAACACCGTCGGCACGCTCGGCATCACCATCCCGACGCTCCGCCGGATCGCGCGGCGACACCAGGGCGACCACGCGCTCGCGCTCTGCCTCTGGGCCTCGGGCCTCCACGAAGCCCGTATCCTGGCCGCCTTCGTCGACCACCCTGCCCAGGTGGTGGATGCACAGCTCGAGGCGCAGGTCGCCGACCTCGACTCCTGGGACGTCTGCGACCAGTGGTGCGGCCTCGTCTGGCGCACGCCGTTCGTCCACCGGAAGATCGACGCGTGGGCGAGGCGGCCCGAACAGTTCGTCCGCCGCGCCGCGTTCGCGCTCGTCGCCGAGCTCGCCGCCCACGACCGCGGGATGCCCGACGCGGCGTTCGTGCCGCTGCTCGCCCTCGTCGAGGCCCACGCCGACGATGACCGCAACTACGTCAAGAAGGCCGTCGACTGGGCCCTCCGTGGCATCGGCAAGCGCAACCGCGCGTTGAACGCGCTGGCGGTCGAGACCGCGCGGCGGTTGAGCGAGCGCCCCGAGCGCGCCGCCCGCTGGATCGGCCGCGACGCGCTGCGCGAGCTGCGCAGCGCAGCGGTTCAGTCCCGGCTGGCGCCGGCACCGCCTGCCCAGGCGCCGAGCGCCATGTAGCCGCCGTCGACGCACAGGTACTCGCCGGTGATGAAGCTCGCCTTGTCGCTCGCGAGGAAAAGGACGGCGTTGGCGATGTCCTCGCCGGTGCCGATCCGGCCGATCGGGTGGCTCTCGCCGTAGCGCTTCAGCGCGGCCTCCACGCCGTCCGGCTCGCTCGCGGCGGCCGCCCGCACCATCTCCGTGTCGATCGTGCCGGGGCAGACGGCGGTCACGCGGATGTTCTCGCGCGCGTAATCGACCGCCATCTGGCGGGTCAACGAAAGCACGCCGCCCTTGCTGGCGGCGTAGGCCGGGACGCCTGGCATCGACTGGAGTCCCTGGACGGAGGCAGTGTTGACGATCGCCCCGCCGCCGCGCTTGCGCATCTCGGGGATCGCGTACTTCGCCATCAGGAAGTAGCTCTTGAGGTTCACGTCGAGGATGCGGTCCCACATCTCCTCGGTCTGGCCCTCGACGTTGGCGTACGACTCCGGCGGCTGGATGCCGACGTTGTTGAACAGGACGTCGACGCCGCCGAAGCGCGCGACCGTCTCGGCGACCACGCGCTGGCACTCCGACGCGCTCGCGACGTCGGCCCGCACCAGCAGCCCCTTGCCGGCCGGCATCTCGCCCACGGCGCGGCTGCCGGCCGCCTCGTTCACGTCGGCGACCGTCACGCTGGCGCCCTCCGCCGCGAACGCCAGCGCCGTGGCGCGCCCGATCCCGAGCGCACCGCCCGTCACGATCACAACCTTGCCGTCGAACTGCCCCATCGCCACGACCTCCTGACCGTCGGCCAGTCTAAAGCAGGGCGGCGTGCCGTTCGTCGGCCCGCAGCCGGCAAAACGTGCCGCCCGGCTCGCTACCGCGCGGCACCGACCGGGCGCCGGGGCTTGACGTTCTTGTTGACCAGCGCCGAGGGCTTGCCGTCGCGGAGCGCCTCGGCCATCTGCTCGATCGCCTGCTGGCGGTTGTTGACCGCGGAGCCGACCGACGTGCCGGCCAGGTGCGGCGCGAGCAGCACGTTGTCGAGCTGGCGCAGCGGGCTGTCCATCGGCAGCGGCTCGGTCTCGAACACGTCGAGCCCGGCGCCCTTGATCCAACCTTCCCGCAGCGCCCGCACCAGCGCCGGCTCGTCCACGACCTTGCCGCGCGAGGTGTTCACGAAGAACGCACCCGGCTTCATCATCCGGAACTGGGCCTCGCCGAGCATGTGGTGCGTGTGCCGGTTGTGCGGCAGGTGGCACGAGACGTAGTCCGACCGCTTTAGCACCTCGTCGAGCGGCAGCAGCTCGACGCCCATCTCCTCGGCCAGCTTCGGGTCGACGTAAGGGTCGTGCGCGATGACCTTCAGACCAAACGCCTGGGCGCGCTTGCCGGTCGCCCGGGCGATGTTGCCGAAGCCGAGCAGCCCGAGCGTCTCGCCGTACAGCGTGCCGATCGGCATGAACGAGAAGCGGTCCCAGTTGCCAGCGCGGACGTGGCGGTCGGCGTCCACGATCCGGCGGTTCAGCGTCAGCACGTACGCCATCGCCGAGTTCGCGACCTCGTCGAGGCACTGGAACGGCAGGTTCGCGACCATGATCCCCAGCTCGGTCGCCGCCTCGTCGTCGATCATGTCGTAGCCGGTCGAGGCCTGCACGATGACCCAGACGCTGTCCAGCCGTCTGAGCACCTCGGCCGGGAAGCGCCCGCCGTAGTTCAGCACGCCGTCGGCGCCCTTCAGCGCGGCGACCGTCTCGTCCTCGTTCGAGACCTGCGCTCCGACGACCTCGGCGCCGAGCGGCCCGAGCTGCGCGTTTTCGTCTTTGACGTCGGGGACCTGTCCGCGGCCGAGGCGGACGATGCGGTAGCGCGCCACTTTCTCTCTCCTGGTCGAGGTGCGGGGAATCCTATCAGCCCCTCCGCGGTGAAGGGACCAGCAGGTTGGTTACTCTCCGCCGCGGCTACCCCGCCCGAAGGAGTGGCCGGACGAGGTCGGAGAGGACGGCCGTCGCCGCACTACCGCGGGGTGCCGAGCAGAGCAGGTCGGGGAACGGAGCCGGACGCCGCGGCTAGGCCGCCTGTTGGCCCGGCTCGGCGCGCCGGCGCGGCCGCCGGGCGGCGATGGGCCGAGAGTCGGCCAGGCGACACCGGCCAGCACCTTCATCGCCCGCCAGACCTGCGCCTCCGAGCCGCCACGCTTCGGCGCCCACGCGACCAGGCGGATCGTCGCGTGCTCGTCGGAGGGCTCGCCCCAGCGCACGGTGATATATACTATTCGTGTTATAATGGCCAGGTGGCGGTCGAGGTGCGCCCGGAGGTGGAGGAGCTACGGGTCCTACCCGCCGGTGAGCGCGCTGCGATGCAGAGTGCGTTTGAGAAGCTGGAGGTCTGTGGCGATCGGCCCCTTTTCCCACAGCAGCGGGGTCGAGGGAGGCGGACCGGCTCCCGGAGCTTCGACCCTGCGCCGGCCGGAGCCCCGGGCACGTCTTCTACCGGCGCATCGTCGGCACGATGGTGATTGGTGCGATCGGGCCGGGGGTTCCCGCGGACCGCAGGCCTTCGGGCGTACCATCCGCGCGGCCGAGGCGCGGCTCAGCTGGCTCGAGCAGGAGAGGAGACGCCATGGCCCGGAGCCGTCTACGTAGCGCTCGAGAGGTCCGCGAGGAGCGGCTTCGGCAGGACCCGACCTTCCGCGCGTACTGGGAGCGGACGGCGCTTGCCCGAGCGGTCGCACTCGCGGTTCTCGGCTACCGCGTCAAGCACCGCCTGACGCAAACCCGGCTCGCCGAGAAGCTGGGGGCGCGGCAGCCGCAGGTCGCCCGATTGGAGATGGGGGAGCACACTCCCTCCCTGGAGATGCTCCAGCGGCTGGCCCGGGTGCTCGGCCTGCGGTTCATCGTCGAGGTCGCCCCCGCCGGCGCGGGCGCCCCGGAGAGCGCCTTGACCCTCCCCGCCGGCGTCGAGGTCGTCGAGGACGTGACCGCCGAAGGCAGCCGAGTCATGGTGGCGACGGGATAGCCGAGCGGAGCGGTGGTCCAGACCACCCGCGGGCTGGCCCTGGAGGAGCGCAGTGAGTAACGGCCGAGAGCTTGAAGAGCGCATTCGTCGCGCGCTTCCCCACTTGCCGGAGGAGGAGGCGTGCGCTCTCGTACGCATCCTGGAGCGTCTCATCGAGGCTTACCAGCCGGAGCGGATCTACCTCTTCGGCTCGAAGGCCCGCGGGGACTACGGGGAGGATAGCGATTTCGACTTGATGGTCGTCGTCCCCGGCGAGGCTTCGGAAGACCGCCAGCGGAGCCAGCTCGCCTACGAGCGGCTCTGGGGCACCGGCACAGCGGCGGACGTCCTCGTCTGGACGCGCGAGCGTTTCGAGAGCCGTACCTGCCTGCGCGCCTCGCTGCCAGGCACGATCGTGCGAGAAGGAACGCTCCTCTATGCGGCCTGACGCGCGTGCGGCCGAGGCCCGCGAATGGCTGATCAAGGCGGCGCTCGATCGCGGGCCGCCGAGTTCGAGTTCACGGCCGACCCGCCGCTGACCGCCGACATTGTCTTTCACTGCCAGCAGCTCGCCGAGAAGTCGATGAAGGGGTTCCTCGCCTGGCACGACGAGCCCTTCCGCAAGACGCATAACCTGGTCGAAGTCGGGCAGCAGTGCGCGGCCATCGATGCGACGTTAACGGACCTGATGCGCGGGGCCGCGAGGCTGACGGAATACGCCTGGAGGTTCCGCTACCCCGGTGAGCCGGAGGAACCGCCAGTCTCCGAGGCCCAGGCGGCGCTGGCCCTCGCCCGCGAAGTCTACGAGGCCATCCTCAGCCGCCTGCCCGAGGAGGTGCGGCCGTGAGGCGCGACGCCCTGCTGGCAGGACCCGGTGCTGCGTGAGATGATGGATCGCCTCGTGCAGGCCCTGCACGCCGAACGGATCTACCTTTTCGGATCAAGGGCGCGCGGCGATGTCGGGCCCGACAGCGACTACGATCTTTTGGCCGTCGTGCCGGAGTCCGACCTTACCCTGCACCGGCGGGATGTGCTGGCGTTTCGGGCGCTGTGCGGAGTCGGAGCAGCCAAGGATGTGCTCGTGTGGACGCGCGAGGAGTTCGAGTCGCGCAGCCGGGCGGCAACTTCGCTCCCCGCGACGGTGCCGCGGGAAGGAAGACTGATCTATGTGGTCTGAGGTGGCGGCGGAGGTCCGGGAGTGGCTGGAGCGTGCGGCCGACGATCTGCGCGAAGCCGAGAAGGACGCGCTGCTGCGCCAAGCGATCCAGGCCATGCGGACCAGGGCCCGGTCGCCGCAGGTGATGGAGGCGGCGCGATGAACGACCCTACCAGGGAATGGTGCCTGAAGGCGCTCACCGACCTGTGGACTGGCTCGGTGGTGATGGAGCAGCAGAACAATCAGCCGGGCGAGAAAATTGTTCCCGATAGGCTTGTCACCACCGGTCTACTCGGCTCCATTCGCTGGTGGTTCGAGGTGCTGGTCCGCGGTCTGGGTGGCGCCGCCTGCGATCCGTCCGATGACGAGAACCGTTGCCCTGACCAGCAAGGCAAGCGCTGCGTCGTCTGCGAGCTCTTCGGCTGCACTGGCTGGGGGCGCAAGTTCCGGTTCGAGGTACGGGACGGCAGCGGCGCGATCATGAAGGACCAGATCAAGAGAAACGCCGAGTTCAGTCTCTGCTTCACACCGCTTCGCCCGATCACCGCGGAGGAGTGGGCGCTGCTCGATCTGACGATCCGGCTCATCGCCGACTACGGCGCTCTCGGCGGCAAGACGGTGCTCAAGCCCTCGGATGAAGCCAATCGCAGCGGCTCGCCGCATCATCGCGACTACGGCATCGTGAGGATTGAGCAACGGCCAAACATCCAGCCGCGGTCGCAGGCCGAGCTCGAAGGCTACGTGCGCAATGGTCGCTGGCGAAAGCCCCCGCAGCAGGACTTCGCCTGGGCGTCGCTGACGAACTTCTGGTGCGTGAAAGGAAGGTATCTCGCGCGGCAGAACGGCAGTCAAAGCACCATCAACAAGGTTCTTGGCCGAAAGGAGCCCAAGACCCAGGGCCAGCAGTTCGCCAGCAACGACGAGGCAAACCGGTGGCTGGCTGGCCGCCAACAGGAAAGCAAAAAGGCCTTCAGCTTTAAGGAACCGCCGCGCACCTTCGGGTTTCAGCGACCAGGGGCGGTGAGCTTTGACGTGATTAAAGATAGGTTGCGGACGGCCTGGCCGGACTTCAAAGACGACGAGTTCGTTACCCGAAATGCGATCCTCGCGCGCCTCACGACACACGCCAGAGTGGCACCATGAGGTTCGATCTGTACGCCGAGCTGGCCTCGCAAACCGCCTGCCCCACCGACGGTTCGTTACCCGCGGGGCTTGCGTCCGGGTTCGTGGATGGGTGCACTGAATGGTCCGCGCGAGGGAACAACCAAAGGAACGACGCACGGCGGCAGTACCTGCAGCGGACGTCATCCGGAGTGTTAGGGCTGCCGAGTTGGCTGCGACTCGATCCACCGTTGAACCGGCTGCCTGACAGCTCCTGGCTCGCCTTCGAGGTCATGTTCACCCTGGAGACGCCCTGGTACTCCAAGGACGACCGGCCGTTCCACGTGCTCGACAACCCGCTGCGCAAGGACCGTGTGTTCGGCGTGCCGTACCTGGCGGCGGCGAGCTGGAAGGGGCTGCTGCGCTGGGCGTGCCGGATGCAGGCGGGACTGCATGACTACCTGGGACAGCACGGTGGCAAGCTCGATGGGTGGCAGGACCCGGCGTGGATCGTCCACCTCTTCGGTAATGAGAAGGGCGAGGCAGAAGACTTCGAGCGGGGGGCGCTGGCGTTCTACCCGACCTGGTTCGACAAGATCGGCTTCGAGATCATCAATCCGCACAGCCGCAGGACGCGGGCGGGGACCAAGCCGATCGCCTACGAGGTGGTTCCCGCCGGCACCGAAGGGACACTCCATCTGCTCTATGCGCCCCTACCCGGCGCGGCCACTCGGGACAAGGTGAAGTCTGAGGAAGCCATCGAGCGCCTGCTTGAGGCCACCCAGGCGTTGCTGACGACCTACGGCATGTCGGCCAAGCGGACGGCCGGCTGGGGCACCGCCGGCGTGAGCCGGTGGACGGCGCATCGGAGGGGGCAGACGCCGATTTCGGAGAACTCGCTCGCGGACTTCAAGATAAAGATCAAGCCGTGGGCCAACGCGGAGGCGCAGGGTGGCTGACTTCGGGCTCACCAAGAAGCTGCGCGAGCACCGGTCGCTGCTCCTGGCCATGGAGGCCGTGGGATGGCTGCACATGGCGGGCAAGGCGCGGGTCGAGTTCCTGCGCGAGCACGGCGGCCAAGAGACCGGCTACGACGACCGCCGCTGGCACGAGCGGGAGAGACCGCCTTTCCCATGGGAGGATCTCCTGCAATGGGTGAAGGCCCAGTTCCCTAGGGTGGACGGGGCGAACGTCGGCTGGCCGGGCACGCTCACGGAGTTTCTGACGAAGCATCGGGGCCGCGACGCTGGGATGCTCGGGCTGCTCCAGGCTGGACACGGGATGGCCTCGGGCATCGAGAAGAACCTGCCGCCCGCAACCTCGGAGTACCTCGGCCAGGACATCACCCACATGTGGCTCTCGTCTGCCTTCGGCCAGCCAGTGCGAAACTTGCTCGTGGACCCGCCCGAGGTGCTGACCGAGCCCGGCTGGCGGCAGCTTCTTGGTGAGATGCGGCGCATCCTGGAGGAACTCGGCACCCTTGGGACCGCCAATGCGGCGGACGTGGGCTCCTGGCGGCGTTGGCGCAACTCTGCCATCCGCCCGGGCAGCGCCCTGCGAACCGCCTTCTCTTTGACGATCGCCGAGACACGGTTGCCGAACAACGAGGTCACGCTGTGGGACCAGTCCTACGTCGCGGCCGCGCTCTTCAAGAGCGCCGTGGCCGGAGCGATCCTGGAAGGCAGCGGCTTCCAATGGGCCTCAATGGACCTCAAGCAGACCACGCGCTGGCGCCTGCTGGCCGTTGGCATCGGCACCGATCACTACGAGGCCCGCGCCGTGCGCATCGGCGACTGGATGGGCGCCCGCGCGGCCATCGAGGCCTTCTTCGACGACGTCTGCCAGTTGGTGGAGGTCGACCTCGCCGTTGGATCGCTCCTCTATCGCGATGCGAGCGTCTGCGTCTTTTCCTTCCCCGGCGAGCGTTCGGGCGGCACGGCTACAAGCCTCGGCCCGGAGCAGTGGCAGCAGTGGCTCGAGGCCGAAATCGGCGGGATCGCGCAGGACCTTAATCTGGAAACCCCGCCGTGCTGCCGGATCAGCGAGCCGACACGCAGCCTCGTGCCCATGGTCAAGGAGACGCGCGCCGGCCGCGAGGCGCTCGCCGTGCCGGTGCACCGTTCGTGGAGCATCACCGGGAGCGCGGCAGGCGGCCACGTCTGCCCGGTGTGCCTGGTGCGGCGCAACGGCAGGGCAAATGACAAGCAGCGGCCGTGTGAGGTGTGCCAGAGGCGCCGGCGGGGCCGTCTCGATGCCTGGCTCGACGGCAAGCTCGACCACGACACCATCTGGATCGATGAGGTGGCTGATGCCGATGGCCGGGTGGCGCTCCTCACGCTGGGCCTCGACCTCGAGCCCTGGCTGGAGGGCACCCGACTCGATGCCCTTCGGACGCAAGCCATAGGCGAATGGCGGAAGTTCAATCCTACGCTGCACTCTCAGAGGAACCCCATCGACCCGTCCCAACCGTTCACGAGTCTCACCGCGTACGTGAGAGGGAAGGTGAGCCAGTACGACAAGAACGACCCGGTGCTCGGCAGCCTTCAGGACGGGTACCGGCACGAAAACGATTGGCCGACGTTTTTCGGGAAGATCGTCGAGGACCGTTCGGACGCGCCGGGGTGGGACGGGCTCGACGATGAGCAGCGCGCCCGCTGGCTCGTCCATCAGCTGTTCGGCAAGCTGGCCTCGCCTGGCCGCATCTACCGGTGTTGGCGGCAGGCGGAGGAGTTCTTCAGCGGGTTACTCGCCGTGTTTCGCGAGGTGGCCGCCCGCGAATCCAACCGCTGGCGGGTACGTCGTCTGATGCTGATCCCGGATCAGGCATCGGCCGGCGACGGGTGGCAGGACCGGGAGATCTACGACGGACGCCTGGGCGATACGCCGGTGAGCCTGCTCTATCGCCAGAACCCTCAGACTTTCGTGACCGCGTGCAACCTCGCTCGGCTGCTTCGGGTGGAGGAGGCGGCCGAGACGCTGGCGGGCAAGGAAGTCCTCCTCCGGGGTGACGACCGGATCGAACGGATGCTGCGCATCCAGCAAGTCAAAGACGCCGGCGCGCTTGGCGCCTACCACCCGGTGATCCCGCTCGAGCTGAGCCCGCTCCGGTTCCGCGTCCTGGTGCCGCTGGACGCTGCTTCCGCCTGTCTCGACCGGGCGATCGAGGCGTGGAACGAGCAGTTCGGCCGGGTCTGGGAGCGCCTTCCCCTGCGCGCCGGCGTGGTGGCGTTCCCGCAGAAGCTTCCTTTCCAGGCGGTCGTCGAGGCCACTCGTAACGTGGAGCACGCGCTGCTTGAGGCGAAATGCGAGACATGGCGCGTCACCGCGCGCGACGCCCGGTCGGGCGTCGTTGCCCTGACGCTCAAGCGCCCCGACGGTGGCACCGATCTCCGCACCATTCCCGTCACCTTGCCCGATGGCCGGACCGACGTCTTCTACCCGTACCTGGCGGTCGACGGCCGCCATGTTCGCTTCCCGCGCGATTTCCAGCATCCGGACGGTCAGGTCTACCGCCACGCCCTGGACCTGCGGCCGGGGGATGGCATCAGGGTGGAACTGGCGCGCGTGGCGACGCTGTTCCTCGACAGCACTGAGCGGCGGTTCGAGTTGATAGGTATGCACCCGCTGGCCGAGTGGGCCCGCATGCGCGAAATATGGCGAATCGTCGAGCGCACGGCGCCCAGCCTGACCGCCCTGCACGGAGCGTGGGCCGAACTGGTCGCGCGCCAGGAGTCCTGGCAGAGCACCGATGACGGCTGGATGCCCGGCGGGCGACGGGCCTGGCGCGATCTGGCCAGGGCAATCCTGGCTGACCGTCTCGCTGCGCGCGGTGCGGCGTTCGATGCCGTCGCAGAGGCCGCCGACGATGGCACGCTCGCCTGGGCGCTCGACTGGCACCTGTCGGTTCTCAAAGAACGGGTCGGTGAGGTGACGCATGGCTGAGAGCTACCGGACCTTTCCGCACGTCGGGTTGGCGCTCGACCCCATCCACGTGGGCACCGGCGGGGCCCGCCTGGGCCGCGTAGACCTCACGATCGTGCGCGACCCGGTCACGCGGATCCCCAAGCTTCCCGGGTCGAGCCTGGCTGGCGTTTATCGCACCTATGCGGCCATGGCCAGGGACAGATATCCCGGCTGCGCGGGGCTGGGCCAGCCGCGCTCCGACGGCTCGGGCGGGCACTGCGGGCAGACCACCTGCCCGATCTGCACGGTGTTTGGCTTTGCACGGGGAAGGGATAGCGCCGGGGGGTTCGCCGGGCTGGGCGCCTTCAGCGACGCGCACGTGCTCCTGTTCCCCGTCGCCACGCGGGAGGGCCCGTGCTGGGTGACCTGCCCGATGGCGCTGCGAGGAGCGGGAACGGAAGTCAGTGGCGTGGCGGAGGACGCTCTCTTCCGTAAGCAGGATAGTCAGCAGCCGCTCAACCTGGGCTGGCTGCTGTTGCCGGTCAAGCCCCTGTCAGACTGGCAGAAGGTCCGGGAGGCGCTGACAGGACTTGGCGTTTCCGGTGAGATCCTCCAGCGTCTGGGCGTCGTGCCCGACGAGCTCTTCGGCCACGTGGTCAACAGCAACCTGGAAGTACGCACCTCAGTGGCCATCGACCCGGCGACCGGCGCCGCCGAGGAAGGCGCGCTCTTCACGTACGAGGCGTTGCCCCGCGCGACGGTGCTCTTCTGGGAGGTCACCGCCAAGAACCCTGGGCATTTCACCATCGGCGCCTCGCCCGTAGCTTTCAACAACGCCGGTCAGGCGGTAACTATCGAGGATGTCCACAACGTCGTCGCCGAGGCGCACCCGTACCTCGAGCACCTGGGTATCGGCGGCATGGGCACGCGGGGGATGGGCAGGCTCCGGGTCCTCGCCAAGCAGAGTCCCGCGCCGCCTGCACCCCAGCCCGGCCAATCGGCAGGCCAGCCTCCCACGCAGACGGAGGTGCGGTGATGGAGAACCTGGACCTCAAGTGCGCCGAGCTGGGCAAGCAGCTCGCTGAACGACAGGGCGTCGAAGAAACGCTCCTCACCGATGCGCTGTCGGTCCTGGAGGAGCAGGGGGTCTACGCATTCTTCCTCTTCCTGGAGGCCCGGGGAAGACAGCCGGGCAGGGCAATCAGCAGCGCATGTGCGGAGCTTCTGCGGAAGACGCCTATCGGATCGCCGCTGCTCGCCACCGATGATGTGTGGCAGGCACTTCAGGGGCTCGGTGGAGACCTAGACAAGCTGCTCTTCGCCCGTGACCTGCTGCGTCAGGCGCTGGTCTACGGCCGCTATCACGCCAAGGCGCGCGACGCTTTGCGAGGAAGCCCATGAGCTGGCTGCTCTACCGCTGGGTCTGGAAGCTGGAGGCGCCGCTTTCCATTGGCCTGCCGCCGTCGGGGAGCCTCAACCGCTGCCGCCTGTACGCGTCGGCACGGAACCTCTGGGGTGCGCTGACCGCCGAGCTTGCCCAGCGGCAGGCGACGGACTTCCCAGCCTACGCCAGGGTCGGCGAGGATCTCCGTAAGGACGTGCGGCTGACGTATCTCTTCGCAGCGGAGGAGATCGACAGGGGCTGGAGCGCCTGGCTGCCAAGGTATGAACGCGGCAGGGGGCTTGTCTGGCGGCGTGAGGACGATGCGAACGGCCACGGCTCCGTCGCCGATCGCGAGCTGCGCTCGCGGTTGCTCCTGGCGCGGCCCGGCACTGCCATTGACCACACTTCGGACACGGCCGCGGAGGGGACGCTCCGCGAGACCGAGTGCATCAGCCAGCACTGGCGAGGCCGCGCAACGGATGGGGTGAAGTCCGTGGCACTGGTGGGCTACGTGTTCGTGCGTGAGGGTGCGGATCTGGCCGGAGCGCTCGAGACGGTCAACGAGCTCTTCCTCGGCGGTGACACGCGATACGGCCTGGGCCGGGTGCGCCGGGTGGCGTGGACAACGGCCACCGATGTCTTCGCCGACACCGTGGATGTCTTTGGGCAGGAGCCGTGCCTTGGGGCAGAGCGCATTCTCGCGCATGCTCAGCCATCGACCCACCGCCCGATGATTGGTCAGCTCGAGGCACTCGGCGGCTGGGACCGAGCGAAGGGCAGCGGTCTTGAGCAACTGGCGCCAATTCCCTTGTGGGCTCCGGGTTCATCGGTTACGGACGCAGGGACGTCCTGGTTCATCAAGGAGGACGGTCTGTGGCAACTCAAGGACGGCGGCGCGTGACACATCACAGCGGGAACACGCGCGATCTGGCCGCCGTGCCGGACGAAACCCTGAACTGACTGCAGCCGGTCTTCTACACCGACCCGATCAACGCCACGATCTGGCTGATGGGCTGGAGTGAGCGCGTGGCCCGCATGACTTACCTCCAGACCGTTCGTGCATTTCGGAGAACGGCTTGCCGCGCCCGCTCCTGGGGATGAGGTGGCAGGTCGAGGAGTGGGCGGAGCATCCGCTCGCTGGCGATCGGCCCGGGCAGTGGATCGCCGAGGGCGATGATCGCTTCTGCCGTCGCCGCACTACCGCGGGGTGCCGAGCAGAGCAGGTCGGGGAACGGAGCCGGACGCCGCGGCTAGGCCGCCTGTTGGCCCGGCTCGGCGCGCCGGCGCGGCCGCCGGGCGGCGATGGGCGGGGCCGGCCAGGCGACACCGGCCAGCACCTTCATCGCGCGCCAGACCTGCGCCTCCGAGCCGCCACGCTTCGGCGCCCACGCGACCAGGCGGATCGTCGCGTGCTCGTCGGAGGGCTCGCCCCAGCGCACGGTGAAGGCCCCGAGCGGCTCCGCGCCGGCGACGGTGAGCTGGGCCGACCACAGCAGCATCGTGGTGCTGCTGCGCGCGTCGAACCGGCCGCCCTCGGCCAGGTCGAACGACCGCCGCGCGCGATCCCACATCGTCCGAAGGGTCGCCTTCGGCAGCCTGATGTCGACCTCGCGGGACCGCCATTCCGTCGCCATGTCCGTTCCTCGCTGCACGTACCAGTCGTTACTAGAACGGCACGCGCGGTACCAAAGTTGACCATAACAGGTAGGGGCCGAGGGATTCACGATGATTCCTTATAGATCTCTAATGGCCGTCCGGCAGACTGCGGGCGGGTCCCTCGGCGCGCCATCCCAGCCGTGTGATCCCGGCGCAAGCGTGGCACGGATCTGAACCGGTTCGGTGCCCGCGCCGGTGCGACCGTCGCGAGCAGTGGGCACGCGAGGCCACCGCCGGCGACGCGGCCGCGGTCAGAGCGGCGGGACGATCGGTAGGACCACCCGGCTCGGGTGGGCCGCGTCGAGGTGGAGCGTGTTCTCGGCGACGCGGGTGTGGGTGTGGCGGCCGAGCGGCTCGCCGGTGTTGGGGTTGGCGTCGAAGCGCGGGAAGTTGGAGCTCGAAACGTCCACCCGGATTCGGTGGCCCGGCATGAACAGGTTGCTGGTCGGCGGCAGGTTGATCTCGATCTCGTACAGCTGCCCCGGCGCCATGAGCTCCTCACGTTCGTAGCCGTTGCGGAAGCGCATCCGCCTGATGGAGTCGACGAGCAGCATCGCGTAGCCGTCCGGGTACAGGTCGATGAGCTTCGCGGTGAAGTCGGTGTCGACGGCCGACGACGACACCCACAGCCGCACCGCGGTCGGCCCCGTCACCTCGACCGGCTCGGCGAGCGGCTCGGTCTGGAACACCAGCACGTCCGGCCGACCGTTCAGCGAGCTCTGGTCGGTCGGGCCGTCGAGGACCAGCGAGCGCATCCGCGCCCGAGGCGTGACGTAGAGGGGGTTGAAGCCCTCTGGTACGGGCACCAGCTCGTAGAAGCCCGTCACGGCGCCGCCCAGCGTGGGGACCGGGTTCCGCGGATCGAACCGGAACGTCCGCATCCCCTCTCCCTCTGCGAGGGCGCTAGGGCGAAGGCGCAGCGCCCCGTCGGAATGCGTGTAGAAGGTCGTGAGCCGCGTTCGCGCGAGCGGCCACTCGCGCTCGGCCCGCCAGCGGCCGCCGTGGTCGAGCTTGCCCTCGGCCGTCCGCCGCCCCGTGCCGCCGCCCATCACGAAGATCCGCACCGGTGGATCGGCTTCGACGCCCGTGTCCACGTCCTTGAGCCAGCGGTCGAACCAGCGCAGCCGTTCCCGGTTGTAAACGGCGTCGCCCCACTTCGCCTCCGGGCCGAAGTCCACGTCGCCGACCGAGGTCGAGCCGAGGCCGCGCATGGCGCCGTGGCTCCACGGACCCATCAGCAGCCGCTGTGGCGCGCGGTTCTGCGCGGCCATGCGCGCGAAGTAGTCGGTGGTCGCGATCGAGAACGGGTCGAACCAGCCACCGCTGTAGACGGCCGGGACGTCGGCGTGCCGGTCGAAGTAGGCCGTCTGGTCGCAGCAGTCGAGCGACCAGAAGCCGTCGTAGGTGCCGCGGTAGTAGTAATCGAAGAAGGTTCGCTCGAGGTTCGGCACGACCCGCAGCGGCGTCTCGCCCGGCTTCGGCGGCGCCCCGAGGAAGGCGTCCACGACGTCCCCCAGGTGCTCCATCGCCCCGAACAGGACGCGCTGCGCCTCGGGGTCGGCGCGGATCTCCTGTGCGTCGTGCGCGTGCAGGAACTGAGCGCCGAACATGTGCAGGCACATGGCGCCGCCCTCGCGCGCCTCGTGGGCGTGGATGTTGGTCGGGCCGACGTCCGGCCAGATCGTCGTCAAGTGCGGCGGCCGGTAGAGCGCGGCGACCTGCTGGACGATCGCGCCGTGCGAGCTCCCGGTCATTCCGACCCGCCCGTCCGACCACGGCTGGGCAGCGATCCACTCGATCGTGTCGTACCCGTCGCGACCCTCGTTGGGGTTGACCGTGTGGAAGTACTGGTCGGTACCCTCCGACCTGTGGCGTCCGCGCAGGTCCTGGAGCACGACGACGTAGCCGCGCCGGCAGAAGAAGTCGGCGACCGGCTGCACCCACATCGGCCCCGACGTCTTGTCGTACGACGTTCGGCCGAGGATCGCCGGGAAGCGCCCCGGCGCCGGCTCGCCGTCCACCGCCGGCCGGTAGACGTCCGTCGCCAGCCGAACGCCGTCGCGCATCGGCACCATCACGTCCCAGGAGACGACGACCCCGTACGTGGGCTGCGACAGCGCCACGGCGCCCTCCTTCACCGGACCAGGGTCCTACCGCGGCTCACCCGAACCGCCTGCCGATCAGGAACGCCCTCCCCAGCGGGTTCTCCCTGCCCTCGAGCGCATCGGCGATCACGGGCCCGATCGAGCCGCCGAACTTGAAGCCGTGGCCGCTCCCACCGCCGGCGACCAGCACGCGCGAGGACCCCGGCGCCCAGTCGACCACGAAGTCGTGGTCCGGCGTGTTGTCGTACAGGCACGAGCGGCTGCCGACGATCGGCGCGTCCGCCAGCCCCGGGATGCGCTCGCGGACGAACGCGCGCGCCAGCGCCTCGTAGGCATCGCTGCCATCGCGGTCCGCGTCCGGGTCGACGACCGGGCCGCGCAGGTCGTTGGCGACCTTCACCCAGCCCTCGTGCTTCAGCGGGTGGCCGTACCAGCCCTTCACGTCCGATTCGATCGAGAAGACCGGCATCGG
>DASRFH010000014.1:0-26985 GCA_035651675.1 Chloroflexota bacterium
GCACGACCGTCCCGTCCTCGACGCGGACACCGCGAACCACCAGCCCAGGTGCGGCGAGCGCCACCGACCGACCTCCACACGACAGTCGGCCTGCCCGCCCGCACGTCCCGGACCAGCTTCACAATAACGGCGCCAGAGCCAGTTTTGCCTGGCTGGAGTTTCTAGCCGACGTTGACCGTGATCGGGTTCACGCCGTTCGCCCCGTAGCCGTACTTGTTCCAGCGCGCGACGTCGGGTTGGACGTTGCCGGCCGCGTCGGTGGCGCGGCTGCGGATCGCGTGGCGGCCGGGCCCGGAGGCGTCCCAGGTCCATTCCCAGGCCTGCCAGGCGTACTCCGAGACCGGCGGGTAGACGGTTGCCTCTTGCCAGGTGTCGCCGCCGTCGATGGCGACCTCGACCTTCACGATGTGGCCGGCGCCCGACCAGGCGCGCCCACGGATCTTCAGCGGGCCGACCGGGACGATCTCGCCGTCCAACGGCGACGCGATGGTCGACTTGACCCTCATCGTGGTGACCGGTGCCGGCGGCTGCCCATCCCCGTAGTCGAAGATGTAGCGGCTTCGCTGGTAGTAGCCGGCGAACGGCTCGGTCAGCGCCTCGATCCGGCTCACCCATTTGACGCCGGCCATCCCGTACCAGCGCGGCACGACGAGCCTGAGCGGGAAGCCGTGGTCGGGCGGCAGCGGCCCGCCGTTCAGCTCGAACGCCAGGATCGTGTCCGGGTGCACGGCCTTGTCGAGCGGAAGCGAGCGCGCGAACGGGATGTCGGGCGGGCCGTCGGATGGCTTGCCCCGGTCGGCGCCCTCGACGAGGATCTCGATCGTGCCCGGCTTGACGCCGGCCCTGGCGAGCACCGCGTTCAGCGGCACCCCGCGCCATCGGCCGGTCGAGACGGCGCCGCCCAGCCAAGGCTCGCCCTGCGGCAGCGGCAGCAGCGCCATCCGGTTGTTGCCGGCGCACTCCATCGTCGTCGTCACCTCGACCACCCCGAGCGCCTTCAGGTCGTCCAGACCGAGCGACAGCCTGTTCTCGACCGCGCCCTCCACCGCCACGCGGTGGGTCGCCGCGTCGAGCCGCGGCAGCTTGAAGTTGCTGCGCACGTAGAAGTTGGGCGTCGGCGTGACGTCGTCGGCCAGCCTGGCGATCGGCGACTCGGCGTTGAACGGCGCGACCTTGACCGTGACGAGCGGCTCGGCGCTGACCGGCGCGATGCGCTCCTGGACCATGGGATACAGCCTCCTATCGGAACTCCGTCATTCCACGGAGCGGACGTGACGAGGAATCGCCGCCGTGGCGGCCTCGCCTCGCGCTCGCGGTCGGCGGCGCGGCCGAGGTCCCTCGCTGCACTCGAAATGACATAACGACGGTTACGCGGCCGTCAGGATGATCGGGCGGCCCTTGGTGATGACGACGGTGTGCTCGTAATGGGCGGAGAGGCTGCCGTCGGCGGTCTTGAGGGTCCAGCCATCGCCGGCCTCGACGACCTTGGTCTTGCCGACCGAGATGATCGGCTCGATGGTGAGCACCGAGCCCTCGCGCAGCGGCTCCGTCGCGCGTCGCTCGAAGTATTGCGGGATGCTCGGCGGCTCGTGGATGGTGCGGCCCACGCCGTGGGAGTGCAGCTCGCGCAGCACGGCGAAGCCGTGGCGGCGCACCTCACCCTCGAGCGCGTAGCCGATCGCGTTGATCGGCCGTCCGGCCCGGGCCGCCAGGTAGGCGTGCTCGAACGCCGACCTGGCGCAGGTGACGAGCTGGCGGCCGCGCCGGCTCACCGGCTCGACCAGGACGGTGATCGCCGCGTCGGCGATGTACCCGTCGAGCTCGGCGGTCACGTCGAGCTTGACCAGGTCGCCCGCCTTGACCGTCCGGTCGCCGGGGACGCCGTGGACGGCCTCGTCGTTCAGGCTGATGCAGTTGACGCCTGGGAAGTTGTAGACCTTCTGGGGCGCCGAGAGCGCGCCGTGGCGGCGCAGCACCCTGGCGCCAACCTCGTCCAGGTGGGCGGTGGTCACGCCGGGCCGGACGGCCGCCTCCATCTCCTTCAGCGCCTCGGCCACCACCCGCCCGGCGCGCTTCAGTGCCTCGAGGTCTTCTTCGTTGTCGATCGACATAGACCAACAAGTCTAGACGGAATGGAAGATGAGGCAGGAAGGATTCGGCACCTCGGCGAGGTCGCCAGTCGCGCGGAGCTGGCCGCTCGCCGGGTCGACCGCGAAGGTGACGATCGTGTCGCTGTTCTGGTTGCAGGCGAAGAGCCACGCACCGCTCGGGTCGAGAGCGAAGTAGCGGGGCGTCTCCCCGCGGCTAGGCTCGTGGCCGGCCGGCTCGAAGCACCCGGTCGCACCGTCCAGGGCGAAGATGGCGATCGAGTCGTGGCCGCGGTTCGAGACGTAGACGAAGCGGCCCGACGGCGCCATCTGAATCTCGGAGCTCGTGTTCGGCCGGTCGTAGCCGGCCGGCACGGTCGGGCCGGTCTGGAGGTGCTCGAGCGCGCCCCGCTCGGCGTCGTAGGCGAAGGCGCTCAGCGTCGAATCCTGCTCGTTGTTGACGTAAACGAAGCGGCCGCTCGGGTGGAAGGCGAAGTGCCGCGGCCCGGCGCCTGGATGCAGCTGCGCGAAGGGTGGGTCGTTCGGGATCAGCTTGCCCGCGTTCGCGTCCAGCCGGTAGACGAACACCTTGTCCGCCCCTTTGTCGCAGACGAGCACGAACCGGCCGTTCGGGTCGAAGTCGACGAAGTGCGCGCGGGCGTGGGTCTGCGCTGGTCGCGGACCCGAGCCGACCTGCTGAACCACGTCGCTCGGCGGCTCGAGGCCGCCGTCGGCACGGATCGGCAGCACGGCGGCGGTGCCGCTCTCGTGGCAGGCGTTCAGCACGAACCGGCCGGTTGGGGCGACGCAGAGGTGGCAGGGATCGGCGCCGCCGGCCGGCACGCGGTTGACGAAGCGGAGGTCGCCGTCCGGCTCGACGCCGAAGGCGCTCATCTGGCCGGCCGGCTTCAGCCAGTTGACGCAGTAGAGGTGACGGTGGCCGGGACCGAGCGCAAGGAAGGCGGGGTCGGCCACGTCCTCCACAACGTGGAGCGGGGTGAGGACGCCGCCGTCCCGCCGGAGGACGTAGATGCCGCGCGACTTGCCCGGGTGGGTGTAGGTGCCGACGTAGACGACGTCGGTCATCGGCGCGCGGGCTGCTCGAGCGGGAACAGCTCGTCGATGTTCTCGGGCGTCACGACGGGCAGGTTCAGCTCGCCGGCCGGCGTGCGCCCCTGCGTCAGCAGACCGCCGTCGACGAGGATGCCCTGGCCGGTGATGTAGCTGGCGTCGTCCGAGGCGAGGAAGACGGCTGCCCAGGCGACGTCCTCGGGGAAGCCGTAGCGGCCGAGTGGCACCTGCGACGCGCGCCGGGCGCGGACGTCCTCGGGGGTCTGCTCGTAGCCGGTCGTGCCGATCAGGCCGGGACGGATGACGTTGACGCGGACGTTCCACGGCGCCAGGTCGATCGCGAGCGCCATAGCGAAGACGTCGACCAGTCCCTTGTACGAGTCGTAGGCGATCGAGCGGCGGTGGACCCGGACGACCGCGTTGGTCGAGACGTTGATGATGCAGCCGGCGCGTTTGGCGCACATGATCTGCGCCGCCCGGTGCGTCGTGTAGAAGATCGCCGACGTGTTGGCGCGCATGTACTCGTTCCACGCGTCGGCGGTGTAGCGGAGGAACGGCAGGCCCTGGGTGCCTCGGCCGCGGCCGGCGTTGGCGTTGTTGACGAGGACGTCGAGCGTGCCGTACTCGCGCAGGCAGCGCTGGAAGGCATCCTCGACCTGCGCCTCGTTCGCGACGTCGCATTCCACGAAGATCGCCTCGCCCCCGGCCTCCTTGATCTTGGCAGCCGCGTCGGCCCCCCGCGCCCCGTCCACCTCGGCGATGACGACCCTCGCGCCCTCCCGCGCGAACCGCTGGGCGATCCCGCGCCCGATGCCGCCGCCCGCGCCCGTGACGATCGCGACCTTGTTCTCCAGTAGCCCCACGTTTTGCTCCCTCCAGTCAACCGATCTCTGGCGTTGCGAAAGGCGCCCGCGACGACCAACCTCGGCCGTGTCGAACCGCGCCAACGCCGGTGGTCCTCGCCATGGTCGAGGTTCCGTCGCCGCGCTCGGAACGACAACGGCGCTAGCCCTTGACCGCGCCTTCCATGATCCCCTGGATGATGCTGCGCTGGGCGAACGCGTACAGCACCAACACCGGCAGCACCGCCATGGCGGTCGCGGCGAGGAGGATGTGCTGCTCGGGCGTGTCCGACGAGGTGAACTGCGTCAGCCCGCGCTGCACCGGCATCAAGGAGTTGGTGCTGAAGATCACCAGCGCCAGCAGGTACTCGTTCCACGAGGCCAGGAACTGGATGATCGCGACCGCCGCCAGGCCCGGCTTCGCGAGCGGCAGCATGACGCGCCAGTAGACGTCCCAGGCCGAGCAGCCGTCGAGGACCGCGGCGTCCTCGAGCTCCTTCGGCTGCCGCAGGAAGAAGCCGCGCAGGATGAAGATGGAGATCGGCAGCCCGCCGGCGATCAGCGGCAGGACGTAGCCCGGCCGCGTGTTCGCGAGGCCAAAGAAGACGAGCAGCTTGTACAGCGCGATGAACGAGGCGGGTAGCGGCACGATCAGGATGGCCAGGATCACGAACAGCACCGCGTTGCGGCCGGGGAACTCGAGCCGGGCGAGCGAGTAGCCCGCCATGCTGGCGATCAGCAGCACCCCGGCGACGACCGACAGCGAGTAGAGGAAGCTGTTGGGGATGTAGGTGCTGAAGTGGCCCTCGTTCCACGCCTTCACGTAGTTCCCGAACTGGGGCACCCGAGGGATCAGCGTGACGCTGCCGTAGAGCTCCTGGATCGTCTGCAGCGAGCCGAGCAGCATCCAGACGATCGGAAAAAGCGCCCAGCAGGCGACCAGGATGAGTACCCCGTTGAACAGCAGCCGCCGCACGAACCGCCCCAACCCGACGCCAGCCCGCACCGCGGCGGGTCGCGCCAGCGCTTCGCGGGCGGCCGCCATCTCAGTCGACCTCCGCGCCGAAGCGTCGGCTGACCCAGATCTGGGCGACCGACAGCGCCATCAGGATGGCGCCGAAGACGACCGACATGGCCGCCGCGGACCCGAAGCGGTTCGAGCCGAACCCCTCCTTGTAGATGCGGAGGGTCGGCACCTCGGTGTAGTAGGCGGGACCGCCGTTCGTCAGCACCTGGACGGTGCCGAAGATCTGGAGCGCGGCCAGCAGCGTCAGGATGCAGACGATCGTCGTGACGGGCGTGAGCTGCGGCCAGGTGATGTAGCGGAAGCGCTGCCAGGCGCCGGCCCCGTCGATCGAAGCCGCTTCGTACAGCTCGCGCGGGATGCCCTGGAGCCCGGCCAGGAACAGCAGGAAGCCGAAGCCCCAGTGGTACCAGACGTAGGTCGCGCCGACCGACGGCAGCGCCGTCGCCGGCTCGGCCAGCCAGTTGTGCTTCAGGAACGCCAGCCCGACCGCCGTCAACGTCCGGTTGAGGATGCCGACGGTCGGCTGGTACAGCCATTGGAACATGAGGCCGACGACGACGACCGAGAAGACGCCCGGCACGTAGTAGGCGATCCGGTAGAACGTCGCGCCGCGCGGCCCGGTGTTGACCGCGACCGCCATCGCGAGCGAAAGCGCGTTGCCCAAGAAGAAGCCGATCAGACCGAAGGCGGCCGCGTTCTTGAGCGAGGCCCAGAAGATGTTGTCGTTCAGGACGCGCGCGTAATTGCTGAGACCGACGAACGGCGTGTCGCGGCCGACGCCGTCCCAGCTCTGGAAGCTGAGCGCGACGCCCTGCACGAAAGGGATGAGCGTGAAGGCGCCGATCATCACCAGCGCCGGCAGGAGGAAGAGGTAGCCGTTCAGCGCCCGGCGGGCACGACGCCGCCGGGCGCCTGCGCTCAGGTCGGTCCGGAGAGCGGCCCGCACGTCATTCCACGAAGCGGACCGACGAGGAACCTCGGCCATGGCGTAGACCATCGGCGCCGGTCTCCGTCAGCACCGTCGAAATCCGTGGCTTCGCTCGGGACGGCACGGGCGCACGGGACGCCATAAGGGCGCCTAGCCCTTCTGCGCCTTGTCGACGTCGGCGAGCACCTGTTCGACCGTCTTCTCCTTGATGAGGAGCGACTGAACGCCCTTGATGAGGGCGTCGTTCACCGACGCGAGGCGTGGCGTCGTTACTTTCTGGATCTTATCCATCAGCGCAGCGAACGGCTTGAGCTGAGGCTTGATCTTGTTCGGGTCGAGCGCCTCGGGGTTCGGCGGCACGAGCGGGACCATGTCCATGAAGACCTGTTCCTGGTCCTTCTCGGTCAGCCACTTGATGTAGGCGAGCGCGGCGTCGACGACCTTGCTCTTGGGGTTGACAACGCCGTTCTTGCCGGGGCCGCCAGGCGTGCGCGGGTCGTTCGCCGCGTCGGCCGCCTTCGTGATCGGGAAAGCGCTGTAGGCGGTGAAGTTCGGCGCGGTCGTGACCTGCACCGGGATCGAGTAGACGCCGGTGAAGAAGACAGCGAACTCGTTGACGTTGAAGAACGACTTTTCCAGCGTCGGCGTGTCGGCGCTCAGCGCGTTGTTGAAGATGACCCCGGCGTCGCGCATATCGGCGTACAGCTGGATCGTCTTCTTCCACCCGTCCGCGGTCCACGGCTGCTTGCCGGCGTGGGTCGCGTCGATCTGCTCGTCGGTCAGCCAGTTCGAGGCGTAGTTCTGGATCATGCCGAGCAGGCCGCCGTCGCCGCCGGTCGCGAACGCGCCGACCGAGGCGGCCTTGAGCTGCTTCAGCATGTCCATCAGTTGCGGCGTGGTGGTCGGCATCTTGTTGGTGTCGACCTTCGCCTTCTCGAGCAGCGCCGGGTTGTAGAGGAACCCGTAGCTGGTGACCTCCCACGGCGCGTCGTAGATGCCTGGCGGAATGCCGAGCGCGTTGCCCTCCTTCAGCTCGAGCAGGTCGAGGATGAGCGGCTGGAAGTTCTTCTTCCAGCCCTTGTCCATCTCCGGCTTCAGGTTGAGGGCGAACCCCGCCTTGTAGTACGGCGCCATGGTCGCCGCGTCGAGCGCGTAGTAGGTGTCCGGCATCGTGCCGCCTTGGGAGGCGGCCTGCAGCTTCTTCGGGTAGTCGACTGGTCCCGGCGAGTCGATGTTGATCTTGACACCGGTCTGGGCCAGGTAGTTCTCGGCCAGCTTGGTCATCGCCGCGAACTGCCCGCGCGACTGGTTGAGGTAGGTGATCTCGGTGCCGGTCGCGGGCTTGGCAGGGGCGCCGGCCACGGCTGGGGCGGACGTCGCCGCGCCGGCCGCCGGCGTCGTGGCGCCGCCGCCGGCAGCCGGCTTCGTCGCCGCGGCCGACGCGGCTGGCGCAGTCGTGGGCGCGGCTCCCGCCCCCGCCGGTGCGCTCGTCGCCGCCGGTTTCGGCGCCTCGCTCGGGGCCGCGGCGCCGCCGCACGCGGCCAGCAGGGTGGTGCCGGCCAGCCACAGCGCGCCGCGCAGCAGGTTCCTTCGGCTCGTCATCGTCTCCTCCTTGGCTTCGAGTCTATACACTACGGGTCGATGAGCGAGACGACTGTTCCCCAGCCCGGGCAGCCCGCGCCGTCGTTCCGGGTCCAGAGCACCAACGGCGAGGTCGCCCTCGAGGACTTCCGCGGTCGGAAGCTGGTCCTCTACTTCTTCCCGAAGGCCGACACCCCAGGCTGAACGCGCGAGGCGTGCGGGTTCCGTGATGCGAGCCCGGAGTTCGCGAAGCGCAACACGGCCGTCGTCGGCGTCTCGGCCGACGACCTCGAGGCCCAGCGGGCCTTCGTCGAGAAAAACCATCTCAGCTTCACCCTCGCCGCCGACCCCGACCGCAAAGTGATCGACGCTTACGGTGTGTTCGGCGAGCGGACGCGTCCGGACGGCACGAAGACCATGGGCATCCGGCGGTGGACCTTCCTGATCGACGAGGATGGCACGATACGGAAGGTCTACCAGGACGTGACACCGGACGCGCACGCCGCCGAGATCTTGAGGGACCTGGACGCCGGCGTGTAGGCACAAGTCCGCCGCGCTCCGCGCGTCTGCTCGGCGCGACGCCGTTGGGCGCCGGCGACCCGTCAGGTCGCCGCGAGCGGCGTCACGCGCGCTCGACGGCCCGGCGCGCGGCGTCGAGGTTCGCGTCGGGACGGGCGAGCGGGAGCGCACAGCCAGCCGAGATCATCGCGTGGCGCCCGCCGACCGACTCGACGGCGGCGCGGACCTCCCGCGCCACCTCCTCCGGCGTGCCGCGCAGGATCGCGCCGTGGCGGTCGAGGCCGCCGACCAGCGCCTGCGGCCAGATCCGCTTCGCCTGCTCGAACGACGGGTAGTTGTGGTGCGAGTCCCAGTTCACGGCGTCGACTGGGTACGTGGCGACCTCGTCGGCCATGATGCTCTCCCGGCAGACGTGGAAGAGGTTGAACCAGGCCCGGTCGTCGAGCGCCTTCAGGACCCGGAGGTCGTACGCTTTGCCGAGCCGCTCGAACTCGGGCTCGGTTAGCTCGTCGAGCGTGGCGTCCTGGGTGGCGTAGAAGAAGCCGTCGGCGCCGGCGTCGAGCGTCGCCTGCGCGAACTTGATCGAGCTGCGTGTGATCGACTCGAGACCCTTGATCAGGGCATCGGTCTCCTCGCGCACGTAGCGACCGAACGCGCCGTTGAGGCTCAGCTTGTGCGCGACGGTGAGCGGCGAGAACAGCGTCTGGATGATCGGCACGTCCGGCCCGAGCTCGCGCCGGGCGATGCGGACCGACTCGACGTGCTCGGCGAGCCAGCCCTTGGTCGGATCCAGCTCAGGTAGCCTCACCCAATCGGCCGCGCTGTTCACGACGCTGGTCGCGAGGCCGTTGACCCCGCCGGGCCCCGACGCCGGCGTGATCTCGCACCCGAGCGCCTGCGGGAAGTACATGCCGCTCGGCATCATCTTCACGAAGTCCCAGTCGAACCGGCGCTGGAAGGCGAGGCACGCCGCCGCGACCTCCTCCCCGGTGCGGGGATCGGCCTCGAAATGTCCCCAGAAGGAGATCGGTACGCGGTCGACCTCGTCGCCCGCGAGCGCCGCCCGTACGCGCTCGCGCTTGCTCATCGTCTCGGTAGCCATACTCAGTATTATCGCGCCGTGACGGCGATCGAGGACGGGGTCAACGTCGGCCCGGTTTTGGCCGCCGAGATCAGGCGCGCGGGCATCGACACGATCGAGCGGCTCCGCGAGCTCGGCTACCGCGCCGCCTGGGAGCGGCTCCAGACGATCGCCACCGACCGCGACTGCACCCACTCTCTCCTCGCGCTTGCCGGCGCCATCCAGGGCGTGCGCTGGGCGCGGCTTGCGCCGGCCGAGCGCGAACGGATCAGGGCCGAGGCGAAAGAGCTGGCGGCTCCAGGCGGCTGACGCGCCAGCTCGCCGGTGTTTCGCACCGAGCCGATCACGTCCGCGACATGCTCCCTGGCCTCGCGGACCGACGTGCGCTTCGCCCCACGGCACCAAGTGCACGCGGTATACGCGAGTGTCCTATGAAGCCACCCCGGTTGGCGCGTCAGGCTGTGGAACGTAGCTCCGCGCGTCGGAGGCGTGGGCCCAGACGTTCGAGTAGGCGGCGCTGACGCCGCCGACCTGCAGCCGGAAGTAGTACTTGTTGCTCTTGTCCCTTGCGGCGGCGACGTCGACGTCGTTGAACGTCCAGGTCGGGAAGGTCAGCCCGTTGACGGTCTTCTGGCCTTTGTCGCCGAGCGCGACCGGCTCCTCCGGCCCGTTGTTCAGCGCCCTGTACAGGACGACCTGTCCGTCGAAGCTCATCGGGACCGAGCGGCCGGTGCCGTGCTCGAAGACGTATGCCTGCACGTTCACCTTGTCGGCCTTGTCCACCGGCAGGTTGTCGTGCGGGAAGACGATCTCGATCTTGGCGTCCACCTGCGCCGGGTTCGACGGCGCGACGCCGTTCGGCACGTCGGGCTGCGGCATGTAGGTGCGGGCGTCGGACGCGTGCGACCAGACGTTGGTCGCCTCGCGCTTCCCGTCCACCGACAGGCGGAAGTAGACCTTCTTCCTCGGGTCACGCGCCGCCGACACGTCCACGTCGTTGAAGTCCCAGGCCGGGAACGTCAGACTGCCGGCCTTGACCTGGCGCACCTGACCCTGGCCCACCAGCTCCTCGACGCCGTTGTCGATCGCCCGCCAGAGCTTGACCGGCGCGTTCCAGGTCGGCGGCACCGACTGGGTCGTCCCGTGCCGGAAGACGTAGGCGGTGACGTTCGCCTGGCTCGCCTGGCTCACCGGCGCGTTGCCGTGCGGCCAGACGATCTCGATCTTCGAGTCCACCTCGGCGGGCGGGGGCGGCCAGGTGCCGCCGCCGACGACCAGCGTGCTCGCCAGCGGCACGTTCGGCCAGTCTTGGACTGGGTTCCCGTTCGCGTCCTTGGCGCGGACGCGGAAGGCGTAGGTGTGGTCCTGCGCGAGCTCGGTCTCGCCCCCGAACTTCGCGGTCGTCTGCGTCGTGTTGGTCAGCCAGTCCTGCCAGCCGCCGCCGACCGGGTTGGCGGTGAGGTCTTTGTACTGGACGTCGTAGGTGACGGCGCCGAGGCCGCGGGTCGGGTGCCACGAGACGTCGAAGGGGACGATCCCGGCCGAGGGCAGCGGGTCGATCGCGACCGCAGGGACGACGGGACTCCCCTCGACGAGGATCACCGGGTTGCCGCCGATGACGTAGTCGTTCGGGTCGCAGCCGCGTGCGGAGAAGCAGTCGAAGTTGTTGTTGTTCGTGGCCGGGGCGAGGTTGACGGAGTAGACGCCGTCCTGTGCCGTCACGCTTCCGGCCGGCCGCCCGTACTTGTCGAACATCTGCGCCGAGCTGGCCAGGGCGGGGATCTTCGCCGTGACGGCGCTGCCGCCCTCGGCGTCCCAGGCGACCGTCACCCGGCCGCGGCCGGTGCCCCACAGGCTGATCATTTCGACGCCCTTGGAGTCTTTGTTCTTGATCGTGCGCCCGGTGTTGATGCGGGTCGCGAGCTGCGCGCCGGAGAACATGTCGACGGCCGTGCGGTAGGCCTGGTAGCCGGGACGGACGGAGCCGTCGTTGGCAACCAGGCCGAAGAACTCGGCCGGCTGGCCGGACTTGGCGTCGATCGCGCCCGCACCGTCGTCGTAGAGCTGAGAGAAGAAGAGTCGCTCGTCGCCGGCCGCCAGGCCGTAGGCGAACGCCTGGATGATGAAGCTGGCTTGCTCGTCCTGCGTCGCCCGGCCGGGGGCCTTCTGGCCGGTCGCGTAGTCCCAGACTGGCACGCCAAGCTCGTTGAACCAGATGGGCCGGTCGAAGCCGCGCCGCTTCATCAGCGTGTGGTAGCCGGCGAAGCTCGGGTAGCCGAGGTAGCCCATCGGCAGCTCGTACAGGCGGATCGATCGGTCGTAGGCGTGCAGCGGCAGCACGTCGAAGAACCAGTTGTGCGTCGGCGCGTCCGGGTCCTTGGCCAGCGTGTCGAGGAGCTGCTCGAAGAAGTGCTCGTTGTTGTACGGCATCGCGAGCCCGGCCATGAGGACGGTCGTCCCGGGGTCGGTCGCCTTGGCGGCCAGGTAGCCGTACTTCAGCAGCTTGGCGTAGCCCTCGACGCCCCAGGTCCAGTAGCGGCCCTGGCCCTTGTCGTCGAGCATGTCGGGCTCGTTCCACATCTCCCAGTGGGAGATCTTGCCGCGGTAGCGGTTGACCGCCGCGGCGACGAATCTCGACCACGCGTCGAAGTTGAGCTGGCCGCCGGTCGTCGCCCAGTCGGGCGCGCCGACGAGGATGCCCTGCACCTTGATACCCCTGGCGAGGTCGGCGTTGACGATCGGATCGACCTTCGAGAAGTCGTAGGGTCCGTTCGCGCTAGGCTGGATCTGACCCCAATACAGCGGGAAGCGGTCCCACCTGGCGCCGGCGGCGACCGCCTGGCCGAGACGCGCCTCGGAGGCGACACGGTCGGGCGGGTTGATCCAGATCATGCCGAACCGGTCGTCGGCCGCCTGGGCGATCGAGGGGACGAGCAGCGTCAGGAGGACGGCGAACTGGATGACCCGTCGCAAGCCGGGTCATCATAACGAGGGAGGCGGTTAGCGCGGTATTAGGGTTTCCCCGAGCCACCGCTCGCCTGTGCCGTCGAACCCGTTCGCGAAGTGCCGGTTCAGCCGCTCGTTCCCTTCGAGCGCCAGCACTTCGTCGAGCACCTCGACGGCCTGCTCGTAGCTCCTGGTCTGGTGCGACTGCAACACGGCCCAGAGCAGCATCGAGCGGTCGCCGGTCCGGTACGACTCGAGGTTGTGCTCCATCTCGAGCCAGTACGGAAGGACTTGCTCGATCATGATCTTCCGCGGCAGCGGCGTCGGCTTGATCGGGTGGACGCCGGTCGCGTCGATCAGCGCCTGGAACTCGGCGACGACGTCATCCGGGATGCCCTGGATCGTCCCGCGGTTCGGCACGTTGACCTGGAAGCGGCCCTCGACGTTGTTCGTCAGCGCGTCGATGATCGGTACCTGCTGCTCGCGCGTGCGCTCGGCGCCGAAGACGTCGGTCACCTTCGCTTTCGGGTCGTTCGCCGCGTCGGCCATCTGCCGGAGGCGCTTCTCGAGGTTCGCGACGTAGAACGGGCGCGCGACCTCGGTGTCGGGGCCCCCGAACGGCTCGCCGAACCACCGCTTCTTGGTCGCGATGTCGGTGTGGTACCACCAGTTGGTCGAAAAGCGCGCCTGGCGCGGCGTGTCCCCGATCGGCATCAGGCCGTACAGCTTGTACTGGTGGATCGTTCCGCGCGACATCTGGATGTCGTGCGTTCGCTCGGCCTGGTGGGTGCGCCAGTACTGCTCGCCGTGCTCCTCGATCCAGCGGTCGAGGATCGGGTAGGCGTCCTCGCCGTCGTAGCGGAACTGCGTGAGCCAGATGCAGTGGTTGAGGCCGGGTGCCTCCCACGTCACGCGGGCGGGGTCGAGGCCGAGGACGTTGCAGATCTCCAGGTAGCCGTAGTGTCCGTGGCAGAGCCCGATGATCTTCAGGCTGGTTTCGCGGTTCATCAGCGTGCAGCCGTCGAAGACCGGGTTGCCGGACTGGATCAGCCACGCGTCGGGGCAGATCCGCTCCATGTCGCGGCAGACCGACATCATCAGGTCGAGGTTCTCGGCGTCGGTGAACTCGAACCCGCCGTAGTAGTAGCCGCGCTCGGCGGTGCGCTCGCGCTGCCGCCGCTGGGCGTGGTGGCCGCGGGCCGAGGCGGTGTTGATCACGAAGTCGGCGCCCTTCAGCGCGGCCTCGCGCTCGACGGTCTTCTCGAACCGCACGTCGGCGCCGAGCTCGGCGGCGTAGCGCCCGGCTAGCTTGTGGACCGTCTCGAGCCGCTCCGGGTCGATGTCCATGAACGCGACCTCGGAGCCGCGGAGGTTCGGCGTCAGGCAGAGGTCCTTGACGAGCCCGAGCGAGAAGACGCCGGACCCGGCGCCGATCACGGCGATGCGCACCGACTTTGGCATGTTGCTTGTCGCTCCCCTACGCGTTTGGGCGTGGGAGCATCATACAGACGCCGGTGAGGGACTCGTACTGCCGAGCAAGCGCCTCGAGGGCGCGGACCAAGCCACCGATATCGCCGCGCGCGATGCTGCGATCGAGACACCACACGATGCCGGCGTGTGGGAGACCGTCAGCCCGCCATCGAGCGTCCCACCGCTGGAAGTCGCGGCGGTTGTACGTGACGAGGACACGACCTGCCTCGGTCGCGTTCGCCAGGTGAACGTGATCCGGCACGCCGCGGCGTGCGAGACCGAGGTCGTAGACCGACACGGCGTCGACGCCGCGCCGACGCAGGCCGGCGGCCACGGCGGCAGGAACGTCCTCGTCCAGGTAAAGAGCTAGGATTCGACGTCCTGGTTGCGGCGAATCCGCTCCTCGATCTCCTCGGGGTACGCCTCGTAGTATCTGATCGCCGCGCGCAGCACCGATTCGGGAAGATCTGGGTAGCTCTCGCGGAGGACGTCCCAACTCTTCCCATGCACGTAGTACGGCTCGATGATTTCCCAGACGTCGATGCCATCACTGACGACGGCTCGGCGTCCAGTGGCGCCGTCCATGAAGTAGATGTCCGGGAACTCCCGCATCTTGATCGCCTCTTCCGCGAGCTCCCGGATTTCCTCAGCAATCTTGCGCTGCTCGGCGGGAGGCAACGCGCCGAGCTTGGCGGCCATGGGCTCGGACAACGTGACAGTTAGGTGGGCCATCGGCGTAAGTCTACGCGGCGGTCGCCGCCCCTGGGATCCAGGGCGGTAGGGCGGCGCCCACGTCCGCCAGGTGCGTGGCGTAGAGGAACCGGTAGACGTCCGACACGTAGAACTGCGGGAACTGCTTCGGCGGCAGCGCCTCTTCGACGCCGCGGGCGATGAGCTCGGCGGTCTCGGCGTCGATGCCGGAGGCGACCTCGTAGTCGAAGTAGAACTGCAGATCGGCGTCGGGGCGCTCTATCACGCGCTTGATGTTGAAAACCTTCGGCGTCGCGTGGGCGGGGGCGTAGCGCTCGAGCAGGAAGGTACCCATGGCGGCGGAGTTGATCTGGTCGCCGTGCGACCACACGAAGTTGGCGGTCTTCTGCGCGTCCTCGATCGTCTCGCCGGGGAACCCGAAGAAGAAGAACGTGTGGTTCCAGATCCCGGCCTCGTGGCTGTCGCGTAGGACCCGCTCGACGATGGGGAGCCGGGTTCCCTTGACCATCAGGTCCATCACGGTCTGCGAGGCGGACTCCAGCCCGTAAAGCACCATCGCGCACCCGCCACGGCGGGCGGTTTCGAGCAGCTCGCGGTCGAGCACCTTTTCGAACCGCATGCAGCCGCCCCAGCGGATCGGCGTGCCCAGCGCCTCGAGCGCCGGGGCGAGCTCGCGCACGAGCCGCGGCGGCATCGCCTCGTCGACGAAGAAGACGCGCCGCGAGCCGTGCCGCGCGGTCAGCCGCAGCAGCTGGTCGAGCAGCGGCTCGCCTTTGAGCTGGCTGAACGCATCGGCCTCGCCGTAGCCGACGTTGCAAAACGCGCACTTGCCGAAGTAGCAGCCGCGCGCCATCGCCAGGGGCAGGACGAGCTCGGGCGCCAGGTACTTGTCGAGCGGCAGCCCGTCGAAGTCCGGCGCCGGCAGCTCGCCGATCCGCGCCTGGCGCCTGCGCGGGTTGACGCGGACGGCGCCGCCGTCGCGCCAGATCAGGTTCGGCACCGAGGCGAGCGACGTGCCGCGCTCGATCGCCTCGCAGAGCGCGACGAGCGGCTCTTCCCCGTCGAAGACGACCGCCGAGTCGAACAGCTCGAACATGCGGGGCGTGGTCGGCAGCTGCTCGCGCCAGGTCGAAACCATCGGGCCGCCGACCGTGACGTGGGCGCGCGCGCCCGCCCGCTTGATGGCGCGGGCGAGCGTCATCGCGCCGTGGATCTGCGCGACGCAGGGGATCGAGACGCCGACGACGTCGGGGTCCTCGCGCAGGACGTCCGGGACGACGAGCTCGTCGTACAGCTCGACGAACATGTTCCGGGCGCGGTCGTCGACGGCGCGCAGGATCTGCTCGGAGGAGTCGGCGCGGTAGGGCGAATGGTAGGTGGAGATCTGCAGCGTCGCGGGGAAGTGTGGGAGCGAAGCCAGGCGGAGCGCGTCGAGCACGGTTTCGAAGGCCGGGAGGCTGGTCGGGCCGTCGTAGAACGACTGGCTGCGGATCGTGTCCTTGGCGTGGTCGACCTGCTCGGCGATCCGCGGGCCGTGCTGGCTGGCCCAGGCGACAAGGTCGGCGGGCGGACCGTCGCGCCGTGGCGGCATCGTACGCAGCCGGGCGAGGCTGGCGAGCGCGTAGTCGCGCGTCAGGACGCGGTCGAACACCTCGGCGTTGAGGTCACGCTGGATCACGTCGATCCCGTGGCCGCGCAGGTAGGCGGTGAGGGTCGGCAGCGCGAGGTGCGGCATGCTCGGCGTCCAGTTCGGCGGGAAAAGGAGCATGACTTTCACGGGCTGGCTGCTCGCTGGGTCACCTCTCCGACCGGGAGAGGGTTGAGGCGCGGCGCGATCACGTCGACCCGTCTCGACGGGTCTGAGCGTCCCGGCGCGGCTGGTCCCTCACCCGTGCCTCGGCCGGTGGGAAAGGGAGCTCACGCCGGCACGCCCTGCAAATGTAGCTCCTCGGCCCGGTGGCAGGACACGAGGTGACCGGGCTTGAGCTCGCGGAGGCGCGGGACGACGGTCTTGCAGGTGTCCACCGCGTAGGGGCAGCGGGGGTGGAAGGGGCAGCCAGGCGGGGGGTTGGAGGGGTCCGCCACCTCCCCCTGGAGGACGATCCGCGCGGCCCGTTGACCGTTGGTCGAGACCGAGCTCTCGGGCGCGCCGACGCCGACGCGGTCCCGGCGGAGGCGCGGATTAGGGATCGGCACCGCCGAGAGCAGCGCCTCGGTGTACGGGTGGAGCGGGTTGAGGTACAGCTCCTCGGTGTCGGCTACCTCGACGAGCTTGCCGACGTACATCACCGCGACCCGGTCGCAGATGTGCTCGACGACGCTCAGGTCGTGGGCGACGAACAGGTACGTGAGCTGGAACTCGGCTTGCAGGTCCTGGAGCAGATTGAGGATCTGCGCCTGGACGGACACGTCGAGCGCCGAGACCGGCTCGTCGCAGACGACGAGCTGCGGGTGCGGCGCGAGCGCGCGGGCGATCCCCATGCGCTGCCGCTGGCCGCCTGAGAAGCCGTGGGGGTAGCGGTTGACGTACTCGGGCCGCAGTCCGACCCGCCGCAGCATGTCGGCGACGCGGTCGCGCAGCTCCTCGCCCCTGGCGATGCCGTTGACCAACAGCGGCTCGCCGATGATCTCCAACAGCGTCATCCGCGGGTTCAGTGACGAGTACGGATCCTGGAAGATCATCTGCATGTCGGGCCGGATCCGCTTCAGCTCGGCCGGCCCGAGCTCCGGGATGTCCACCCAGCCGAGCTGCCGGTCACGGAACCAGATGTGGCCGGACGTCGGGTCGAAGGCGCGCATGATCATCCGGCTGGTCGTCGTCTTACCGCAGCCGGACTCGCCGACCAGGCCGAGCGTCTTCCCCTCCGGGATCTCGAATGAGACCCCGTCGACCGCTTTGACCTGTCCCACGACGCGCTTGAACAGGCCCTTCGTGATGGGGAAGTGCTTGTAGAGGTCGTCGACCCGCAGCAGGACGTCGTCGGTGGTCGGCGGCTGGCTCGTGGTCGCGACGGCTGGGCTGCTCACGCCACGACTCCGATCTCGTCGGTCCGCGCGCAGCGCGCCCAGTGGCGTTCGCCGACCTGGACGAGCTGAGGGTCGTCGCAGACGCCCGGCTTGTAGAACGGGCAGCGCGGGTGGAAGGCGCAGCCCCTGGGGATCGAATAAGGGTCGGGGACGGTGCCCCTGATCGACTCGAGCCGCTCGCGCGACTTGCGCCCGAGCCGCGGGATGGAGCGCAGCAGCGCCCGCGTGTACGGGTGCTTCGGGTTGAAGAACAGCTCGTCGACCGGCGCGTACTCGACTTCCTTGCCGAGGTACATCACCACCACCTCGTCGGCCATCTCGGCGATGACGCCCAGGTTGTGGGTGATGAACTGGATGGCCATCCCGAAATCGCGCTGGAGCTCTTTCATCAGCTCGAGGATCTGCGCCTCGGTTGTGACGTCGAGCGCGGTCGTCGGCTCGTCGGCGATCAGCAGGCTCGGGCGGCACGAGAGCGCCATCGCGATCACGGCGCGCTGCCGCTGGCCGCCGGAGAGCTGGTGGGGGTAGCGGTCGATGAGCTGGCTCGGCCGCGGCATGCCGACCCGCGCGAGCGTGTCGACGGCGTGGTCGCGGGCGGCGGCCTTGTCGAGGCCGAGGTGGAGCTGGATGCGCTCGACGATCATATGGCCGATGGTGTGGACCGGGCTGAGCGCCGCCATCGGCTCCTGCGAGATGTAGGCGATCTCCTTGCCGCGGATCGCGCGGATGCGCCGACCGTCAGGCGGGAGCTGGGCGAGGTCGAGCGTCTCGCCGGGGCGCTGGTGGAAGAGGATCTCCCCGCCAACCACCTGTCCCGGCTTGGGCGTGATCCGCAGGACCGCCTGCGCGGTGACGCTCTTCCCGCAGCCAGACTCGCCGACGATGCCGAGCGTGCGCCCGCGCGCGAGCGAGTACGACACGCCGTCCACCGCGCGCACGAGTCCTTCGTCGAGCGGGAAGTGGACGCGCAGATCCTTGACCTCGAGCAGGACGGGTTGAGGGTTGAGGGCTGAGGGTTGAGAGACGGACGCGGCCGGCGCGCTCACCTCGCCGTCCTCGACCGCACCCAGCCGCCGCCCAACCGCGTTCGCGCGCCGTCTGCCCCGCGCGCACTGCCCGGAACCCTCAACCCCTCAACCCTCAACGCCCGTATGGATCGGCCGCGTCGCGCAGGCCATCGCCGAAGAAGTTGAAGCAGAGGATGACGACGATCACGGGGATCACAGGCAGCAGCAGCCACGGCGAGAGCGCGACGGTCTGCACGTTCTGCGCGTCCTGCAGCAGCACGCCCCACGAGATCGCCGGGTCGCGCAGACCGAGGCCGAGGAAGCTGAGCGCCGTCTCGTTCAGGATCATCTGTGGCAGCTGCAGCGTGATCGTCGCGATGATGTGCGAGGCGAAGGATGGCAGCATGTGGCGGAAGATGATGCGCCGCTGGCTCGACCCGGCCAGCCGGGCGGCGAGGACGAAATCCTCCTCGCGGAGCGCCAGGAAGCGCCCGCGGACGACGCGCGCCAGGCCGGGCCAGGCCACGAGGCCGATCACGATCGTGATCGTGAAGTAGACCCATTCGACGGGCCACTTCGTCGGGACAGCCGCGCCGATCGCGAGCAGCAGCGGGATCTGCGGGATCGCCCGGAACACCTCGGCGACGCGCTGAACGACGAGGTCGACCCAGCCGCCGTAGTAGCCGGAGAGGCCGCCGAGGGTGATGCCGATGACGAGGCTCGTGACGACGCCGAGCAGGCCGATGAACAGCGACGTGCGGGCGCCGTAGACGATGCGGGAGAGCATGTCGCGCCCCAGCCGGTCGGTCCCGACCAGGTAGAACGGCGTGTCGGGCGGGACGTCGGCGCCGAGCCCGAAGAGGTGCAGGTCGCTCGGGAACAGGCCCCACAGCTTGTACTCGTCGCCGTGCACGAAGAAGCGGATCGGGTACCAGACGCTCTTGTCCGGCACGTACGAGAGGCGCAGCGTGACCGGGTCGCGCGAGCCGGTCAGCCCGTGCGTCCCCGGGATGGGGCTGAAGCGGCCGTCGGCGTCGTAGAAGCTCAGCCCCTGCGGCGGGACGAACTTGTAAAGGCCGTTGACGCTGCCGGGATCGTGTGGCGCGACGAATTCGCAGAAGATCGCGACCAGGTAGAACAGGCCGATCACGACCGAGCTGGCGACCGCCAGGCGGTGGCGCCGGAAGCGCCACCACATGAGCTTCCACTGCGAGGCGACCGACAGCCTGACGTCGACGACCTCGGCCTCGACCTGGCCGTCGGCGGGGACGTCCATCCCCGTGGGCAGGACCTCTCGGACGGGTGGGTTCGCCAGCGACTCACTCACGGGTCGACCCGCGGTACGCTCGCGCGGGAAGGACGCCGGATGTTCCCAGAGGACGTCGCGTTCACCGGCTGCCGTACCTGATGCGGGGATCGATCCAGGCGAGCGCGATGTCGGAGAGCAGGGTGCCGACGATCACGAAGGTCCCGAGCAGCAAGATGAACGCGCCAGCCAGGTAGTTGTCCTTCGACACCAGCGCGTTGAGCTGCAGCGGCCCGGTGAACGGCAGCGCGAGGACGACGCCGACGAGCGTGCCGCTCGAGATGAGGTCCGAGAACTCGAAGCCCAGCCCTGAGACGAGCGGGTTGATCGCCACCCGAACGGGGTATTCCCAGACCAGCTTGTTTTCGGCGACGCCGCCAGCGCGCGCCGACGTGACGTACGGCTTGGGCAGCTCGTCGAGCAGGTTGGCGCGCATGACGCGCGCGATGCGCGCCCAGTTCTCGGTGGCGAGGATCAGCACAGGGATCCAGGCGTGTTTGAGCAGGTCGACGACCTTCGCGAGCGACCACGGCGCGTCGCGGAACTGCTCCGAGAAGATCCCGGCGATGTCGGCGCCGAAGTAGGAGAACGAAACCCACAGCGCGACGAGTGCGATCGTGAAGCCAGGGACGCCGAGGAAGAAGAAGGAGATGCCGGTCGTGAGGTAGTCGAGGATCGTGTAGCGGTGCGTCGCCGAGTAGACGCCGATCGGGATCGCGATCAGCCAGCTAACCAGGATCGTGACGCCGGTGAAGGCGACGGTGATGCCGAGCCGCTGCCAGATCAGCTCGGCGACCGGCACGCGCCATTCGAGGGAGAGGCCGAAGTCGCCGCGTGTAACGATGCCGGTGATCCACTTGATGTACTGCACGTAGACCGGCTGGTCGAGGCCGTACGCCTGGCGCAGCCGTTCGAGCTGCTCGCCGGAGATCCCCTCGCCCATCTGGGCGAGCTGGGCGGCGAGTGTGGACATGTAGTCGCCCGGCGCCAGGTTCATGACGACGAACGAGAGCACCGACACGCCGAACAGGGTCGGGATGGCGAGCAAGAGACGGCGGACGATGTACTGGACCATCGCTGTCAGCGGTCGGTGATCAGCTCCCCGCCGCGACGGGCGGTGGCCCGGGGTAAGTGCTGAACGCCGACCGCTGATTGCTCCTTCGCTACTTCTTGAAGAAGAACTGCTGTGGGTTCTGCTGGCCGTAGTCGCGCAGGGTGTCGTCCGCGATGTAGCCGGCCTTCACGTTGCGGAAGTTGTTCTTGGCGATCATGGGTGCGACCAGCTCGCCGACGGTGCCGACCGCGACCGGCGCTTGCCGGTGAACGGCGATCAGGTCCTGGAAGAGCTGGTTCCGCTTCGCCTCGTCCGGCTCGACCTGAACCTTGTCCCACAGGTCCCACACCTTGCGGATCATGTGGTCCTTGGGCGGCTCTTCCTTCTTATATGGCGAGTTGCTGTAGAAGTGGCCGTAGGTCGGCGCCCACGGACCGTCGTCGATGATCGCGGTCCAGCGACCGGGGTCCGCCTTCGTCACCGACGAGCGGTCCCAGCCGAACGCCGCGCCGATCTCGATGTCGCCGTTGTGGGTGTGCTCCTCGTAGAGCGCGCGCTCGGCGAACTTGGTCGTCGCGCGGATGCCGACCGCGGCCCAGAACTTCCGGACCAGCTCGAGCTCGTCGAGCAGCGGTGACCCCTGCGCGAGGATGTGCTCGATGGTGACCTCGAGCGGCTTGCCGTCGGGGCGCAGCCGGACGCCGTCGCTTCCCCGCTTGAGGCCCAACCCGTCGAGCAGGTCGTTCGCCTTCTTGACGTCGTACTGGGTCCACTGCTGCTCCATGCTCTCGTCGTACTCGGGCGATCCCTTCACCGGCGAGTACTGGCGCGGCTTGCCGAGCCCGTTCCAGACGACCTCGTTGATCTGTTTGCGGTCGATCGAGATGTTCAGCGCCTGGCGGAACTCGGGCGTGTCGAACAGCTTCGCCAGCACCTTGTCGGGGCAGTTGATGTTCGGGTAGAGGCAGTTGGTGCTGGCGGCGCGCCAGTTCAGCGTCCGGTAGCCGCCCTTGGCTTCGTTCTCTTTGAGGAACGTGTACATGCCCGCGTCGAGGTGGCGCAGGTGCATGTCGATCTTGCCCGAGGCGACCCAGAGCTTGAGCACCTCGACGTTGTCGAAGTACGCGTGCTCGATCGAGTCGATGTACGGCAGTTGGTTCCCCTGGGTATCGACCTGCCAGTAGAACGGGTTGCGCACCATCACGACGGGATCGGCGGGGGTTGGCTTGTCGATCTTCCACGGCGTGAGGACCGGCAACTCGGGGTTCAGGAACCAGAAGGCGATCGGTCCCTGGAAGTCGCCGGCCTTGCCCCAGAGGTCGGTCCACGTCTGGAGCTTCTTGTCGGCGACGATCTTGTCGAGGTCTTCTTTCTTGGCGTACTTGGGGTGGAACTTCTTCAGATAAGCCGAGGGGGCGAGCACACTCGGCTGGCCGGGGAACGCGTCGCCGCCGTTGTTCGCCTTGGCGATGCGGATCGGCAGCAGCGGGTTCGGGCCGAGGTATTTGACCTTGATCGTCGTCGGGTCGACGATGGTCAGCTCGCCCATCTTGTACTCGTTGCCGACCTTGTGGCGGAGCAGGAACGACCCCACCGGCGACAGGTCTTTGTTGGACATCACGTCTTCGTGCCAGAAGCGGATGTCCTCGGCCGTGACCGGCGTGCCGTCCGACCACTTGACGCCCTTGCGCAGGTAGAACGTGAACTCGGTCGCGTCCTTGTTCTGCTCCCACTTCTCGACGAAGTTCGGGGCGAGCTTGATCGTGTTGGCGTCGGGGACGTCCCACTCGATCATGAACTCTTCGACCAGCTTGGTCGGGCCCCAGCGGTCGGAGAGGCCACGGTAGGCGCGATGCCAGGTGCCGCCGTACTGCCCGACTTCTTCGAGCGGGGTGATGACGCGTGGGTTCTGCGGCAGCCGCTGCTCGACGGGCGGAAGCTTGCCCTGCTTGACCAGGTCGGCCAGCATCGGCGCTTCCTTGTACTGCTTGCTGGCGGCCGGGGAGGCGGCCGCCGCCGGCGTCGCGGCCGTGCCAGCGGTCGCGGCCGGGGCAGCGGTCGCCGTGCTCGGGGCCGAGGAATCCACCTTGATCGCGATCGTCGGCTGCGCGGCGGGCGCCTGAGTCGGGGCCGCACCGCCGGCCGGTTTGGCCTGGTCCGGGCTCCCGCCTGGCTTCGTGCCGCCGAGCGGCGTCGACGGCGGTGAGCCCCCGCAGGCGACGGCCGCGGCCGCGGCGGTGCTGGCCGCGAGCATAAGGAAATGGCGCCGGTGCATTCGGAGCGACATGCCTTCCCCTCCTATGCGATTGGCGCCAGTCTTACACGACGCTTCGCCGTTGTCAAAGCAACGCCCGCTAGAATGCCTTCCAGTGTCGCGTCCGCCGCCCGCTTTCACCGGCCTCCTCGTCCACCGCGAGCCCCGCTACGGCTGCTCGATGCTGATCCCGCACGACTGGCATCGGCGCGAGCTACTGAGCGAGCACGGCGGCGGCGTCGTCTACCTGCCCGACCCAGCCGACGAGGCGACCTCCTTCACGCTCGAAGGGCGCGACCTGGGCATCGAGGTCCAGCCGAACGACCTGCACGCGCTCGAGCGCGGCATGCTGGCTGGGCTCAAGAAGCTGCCGCGCGCAAGGATCGAGTCGCACGTGGCGGAGGCGGTCGGCACCCGGCTAATCACCATGGAGGCGCGGCTGACGTTCCGCGAGGAGGCCGCGACGCGCAAGCGCTGGCTGCGGCTGCTCTACCGCGGGACGACCCAGGTACGGCTCGTCGCGCAGGGGTCGACGCCCGAGGAGTTCGACTACTGGGAGCCGATGTTCTTCGAGACGATGCGGACCTTCCGCTTCGCCGACTGGTGGGCCGAGGTGACCGGCGTCAGCTGGGCCGAGAAGGTGTGGCCCGACCAAGGAGGAACGACCGAACCGGCGCCATGAAGCCGGCGAGGTCGTCCCAGGGGACCATGTGGCCGGTGCCGGGGACGAACACCAGCTGGCCGTGCTTCAGCAGTCGGCCGGCCTGCTCGGCCGTCTCCGGCTTGACGATCCCGGGGCGCGGCCCTTTGTGCCCGACGTCCCCGTAGACGAAGAGGGTCGGGCACTGGATCCGCGGTAGGTCGTCGAGGATCGAACCGGGTTCGTACCTCTCGACCGGGTCGAGCATCACCCGGTCGCTCATCCGCCGGTGGCCCTCGACGCGGGCGGCGACCTGCTCGTCGGTCCAGTGTGGGTACTGCGCGCGGACGGCCGCCTCGCCCCGCTCGCGCGTCGCGCGGACGCCGGCGAGAAAGCCGTCCATCGCCTCCTTGACCTGCCACGGATAGCGGCTCTCGGAGGGTGGGTCGACCAGGACGAGCCGCTCCACGAGCTCGGGGTGGTCGGCGGCCAGGCGGGCCGACGCTCGCGCGCCGAGGGAGTGGCCGAGGACGCGGGTGGGTGCGACGTCGAGGGCCTGGATGAGCCCCGCCAGGTCGGCGGCGTAGTCGGATGTGTGGTAGCCGGCCTCGGGCTTGTCCGACTCGCCGTGCCCGCGCAGGTCGACGGCGTAGACGTCGAGGTCGCCCCGCAGCTCCCGGCAGACGAAGTCCCAGCCGCGCGCCGAGTTGGTGATGCCGTGAACGACCAGCAGCGGTGGTGCCTCGGCGGCCCAGCGCCAGACGCGGAGGGTGAGGCCGTTCGACTTGACGAAGAGCGGTTCCGGGTTCGGCACGTCGGTCAGCGTACCATGGCGGAGCTGCTCCCCGGCCAGGCCGCCGCCGAGCCCAGCCGGGACAAGCCGCCCTCCGTGGCGCTGGAGACGCGCATCGCCGTCGTGCGGACGGCGCCGGCCTTCCTGACCGGTTAGCGCGGGCCGCGCAGCCCGCGGCGTCGGACGTCAGGCGCGCTTGTCGACCGCGGCCTTGTACGCCCTGGCGCCGGCGGCGACCCAGGGGAGCCAGCTCCCCATCGTGAACGTCACGCCCAGGTCGAGGTAGCGCTCGAGGTTCGCGTCGTTGACGAGCGTGCCGGCGGTGCGGCCGGCGTCGACGATGCGCTTGATCGCGTCGTCGATCGTCGCCTGCACCTCCGGGTCGTCGAGCTTGCCGATCTTGCCCATCGTCTGGGCCAGGTCGGAGGGGGCGACGAAGAAGACGTCCACGCCGTCCACCGTCAGGATCTCCTTCAGGTTGCGCACAGCCTCGATCTCCTCGATCAGGACGACGACGACCGTCTCCTCGTTGGCGCGGTTGTAGTAGTCGGAGACGCCGTAGGAACGCCGGCCGCCGTACATGCCGCGGAGGCCGAGCGGCGCGAAACGGGCGGCCTGGACGATCCGCTGCGCGTACTCCTTCGTCGAGACGTGCGGGACGACGAAGCCGCTGACACCGCGGTCGAGCGTGCGGGTGATCAGCCACGGCTCGCCGGCCGCGATGCGCATGATCGACGCCATCCCCCACAGGTCGCACGCGCGCGTCAGGTCGCCGATCGTGTCCCAGTCCACGGGGCCGTGTTCGCCCTCGAGCCAGACCCCGTCGAGGCCGAACTGGCCCAGGTAGTCGACCATGTCGGCGTTGTGCAGGCCGCTGATCACGGAGACCGGCTTGCCAGCCTTGAGCTTCTGCCGCATCGGGATGAGCTGGGGCATCGAGCGTCACCTCCTGAGGCCGCTATGATGACCGACATGCAGTACTTCGAAGACAAGGCGAGCGGCTTCGTCATCGTGGCTCTGAAATACGGCGACGACCTCTTCCAATGCCTCGAGCGGGTGGCCAGGGCGTGCGACGTCCACACCGGCGTGCTCACGAGCGGCATCGGCAGCCTGACCGAGGCCTACATCCACACCGTCGATTCGAACGACTACCCGCCGAAGGAGAAGTATCTGCGGCTACAAGGGCCGCTCGAGGTGGTGCAGTTCGGCGGAATCATCGCCGACTACGCGCCGCACATCCATATCTCGCTGTGGGACGAAAACAGGAACTACTTCGGCGGGCACGTCCACGAGGGGTGCAAGGTGCTGGCGCTGTCGGAGATCTCCATCCACAAGCTGGGCGAGCTGAGGCTCACCCGGAAGGCGACCGACGACAGCGGTATCCAGCACCTCGTCCGAGCCTGATCGAAACGCCCGGATCCTACAGCCAGGCCTTGTAGAACTCCTCCATCGTCTCGACGTCGACCGTCTCGTCGTGCGGCATGCCGAGGCGGTCGTAGAGCTTGCGGCGGCCCTTGGCGTCGGCGACGAGGATGCGCGCGGCGGCGCGGATGACGTCCTCGGCCACCTCTTGCGGCACGACGACGCAGCCGTCGCCATCGCAGCCGACGATGTCGCCCTCGCGGACGAGCACGCCGCCGCAAGCGATCGGCTCGTTGACCGGCCCGAAGGTGACACGGCCGGGGATGATGGGGCGGCCGCGCGCCCGGCACGCGACGGGCGTTCGCTGCAAGATCAGCTCGTCGGTGTCGCGCGCGTAGCCGTCGGTCACCAGCCCGACAGCGCCGCTGGCGATCAAGCCGAGGGAGTTGTTCGAGCCCCAGATGCCGGTCTCCGGGCAGCCGGCCGTGCCGGTCACGACCACGCACCCGGGCTTGACGGCCTCGCCGATCCCCATCCGGCCGTGCTCGGCGAACCAGATCGCGTGCGAGCGGACGGCGTCGTCGGCGGTGAGCGCTGGCATCCGGACGTTGGCCGGCAGCGCGCGGATCGTGACGGCCGGCCCCCAGAAGCGGATGCCCTGCCACAGCGGTTTGATCCGCTCGTCCATCAGCGTGATGTCCTGGCGGCCGACGGCGTCCAGGCCGTCGGTGACGTCCGTGGTTCGGAAGTACTTGAACAGCTTCGCGAGCTCGTAGGTATCGGGCATGGAATCTCCTTCAAGTAGAGACTGGGCCGTGTGAGCCGACGCGTGTCGTTCGGAGCGCACCGTGGAACGACACGGGCCTGCCTACAACACCGTGTCGTCGAGCGGGATGCCGAGCGTCTCGTACATTCGGCGGCGCGCCCTCTTGTCGCGCTCGAGGATGTCCGTCGCGCGGTCGGCGACCTCGGCGGCGAGCTCGGCAGGGACGACCAGCACGCCGTCGTCGTCGCCCATCACCACGTCGCCAGGGCGTACGCGCACGCCGCCGCAGACGATCTCCTCGTTCATCCGCCCGAACTTGATCCGCCACTCCACGCGCGAGAAGCTGCGCACTCGGCACCACACCGGGATCTGCTCGAGGATCACCTCGGCCGAGTCGCGGCAGGCGCCGTCGATGACGTAGCCCTGCATGCCTTTGATCCTGCCGCTCAGCGTGTTCGCCGACCCGAGCACGCCGGCGCGCGTCCGCCCCGCGTCGATCACGCTCACGCCGTC
>DASRFH010000015.1:0-17969 GCA_035651675.1 Chloroflexota bacterium
TCGGGCCTGCCCAACTGCCGGCAGATCGCCAACAGGATCGGGGCGACCGGCTGCCTCGCCAAGCCGTTCGACCTCGACGTCCTCACGCACTTCGTACGCGGCGCGGTGATCGACGCGCCGCCACCCAAGAGCGAGGCGGCCGAGAGCAAGGCCTAGCCGCTCGCGCGGCGGAGCCACTCCTGCTCGAGCGTCACGAGTTTGGCGCGCGCCAGGGGCGCCGGGTCGCGCGCGCTCGGGTCGAGCAGGCGCCGCAGCCGGACGTAGGCCCGCGGCCACTCGTCCGATCGGATCAGACGGATCGCCTCGCGGAACGTGGCGACGGTGGACAGGGAGACGCAGCCGTCCAACAGCGCGTCCAGCGCCGTGGGTACGCCGACCGGTACGTCGTCCACCATCCAGCTCGTAGCGGCCGGACGATACCGGACCCGTGGTGTCGGCCGCCAGGGTGCTAGCTCCCCGGTTGCTCGCGCCAGGGGCCGCGCCCCTCTGATGGCCGGGGCCGCTATGATGGACCGAGCGCTGGAGGTGCGGCATGGCGACGGCGCGGACGGCCGGTGCGAACACGTTCCTGGAGCAGGGGTCGCGGACGGCGCGGCTGCACGAGCGCGCCGCGGCGGTCATCCCGGGCGGCACGTCGCGGATCCACTACCACTTCCAGCCCTACCCGATCTACGCGCGCGCCGGCCAGGGCTGCACGCTCACCGACGCCGAGGGCGTGCCGCGGCTCGACTTCCTGAACAACATGACCTCTCTGATCCACGGCCACGGCCACCCGGCCGTGAAGCGGGCGATCGTCGAGCAGCTCGAGCGCGGCACGGCGTTCTCCGAGCCGGCCGAGGGCGAGGTCGGCCTCGCCAGGCTGATGGTCGAGCGCGTCGCCTCGGTCGAGCAGATCCGCTTCTCGAACTCAGGCACCGAAGCGGTGATGTTCGCGATCAAGCTGGCGCGGGCGTTCACCGGCCGCTCGCGCATCGCCAAGTTCGAGGGGTTCTACCACGGCTACTACGACTACGTGCAGGTCAGCTTCAACTCCAACCCGTCGAACTGGGGTGAGCCCGACGAGCCGGCCAGCGTGCCCTCCAGCGGCGGCCTGGCCGCGAGCGTGCCGGGCGAGGTGCTGACGCTGCCGTTCAACGACCGTGACGGCGTCGAGCGGCTGCTCGAGCGGCACGGGCGCGAGCTGGCGGCGGTGATCGTCGACCCGCTCTCCAACCGCGCTGGCTTCCCGCGCCCGGCCGAGGGGTTCCTCGCCTTCCTGCGCGAGGCCACGCGGCAACACGGGATCGTGCTGATCTACGACGAGGTGATCTCGTTCCGGCTCGCGCACGGCGGCGCTCAGGGCGTCTACGGCGGCGACCCGGACCTGACTACGTTCGGCAAGATCATGGGCGGCGGGCTGCCGGTCGGCGCGGTCGGCGGGCGGCGCGAGGTCATGGCGCTGCTCGACCCGTCCACCGGCGCGCCGCGGGTCATCTCCGGCGGCACGTTCAGCGGCAACCCGCTGACGATGGCCGCCGGCCTGGCCGCGATGGAGGCCATGACGCCCGCCGAGTACGAGCGCATCAACGCGCTCGGCGAGCGGCTCCGGACGGAGTCGAACCGCATCCTCGACCGCGCCGGCGTCCCCGGCCAGCTCACCGGCGACGGGTCGCTGTTCCGCGTGCTGCTCACGAAGGAGCCGGTCGTCGACTACCGCTCGTCGGTCAAGAACGCGCTCCCCGCCGCCAGGCTCGCGCAGCTCCACAAGGCGCTGCTCGACGAGGGCGTGATCATCTCGAACACCGGGCTCGGCTGCCTGTCGACGCCGATGGGCGAGGCGGAGGTCGGGGCGTTCCTCGGCGCGCTCGAGCGGGCGGTGGCGCGGCTGAAGGACTAGCGGAAGTCGAGCATCCGGTAGATCGCGTCGACGCCCGCGCCGGGCGTCGACTCCCGCGGGTTGGCGAGCTTCGAGTCGTCGAGCGCCATCGCCCGATCAGACGCGCCGGCCCCCGCCGAAGCGGTCCGCCAGCCGCGCCAGCGTGGCGCGGCCGCGTCGTGTTCGCTCCTCGGAACGACAAGGAGCTCCGATAATCCTCCCCTGATGCTCTCGAACGACCAGCTCGCCCTGGTCCCGCGCATCCCGGAGGGCGGCCCCACGCTCGAGCTCGACTTCCCGGGGCTGGAGATCGGCGTCGCCGAGTACGACGAGGGACCGACCGGCTGCACGGTGTTCCACTTCCCGGGTGGGCCGCGGCCGTGCGCGGTGGACGTGCGCGGCGGCTCGCCGGCGTGGGTGGGCGACTACGGGCGGTGCGACGCGGTCTGCCTCGCCGGCGGGTCGGCCTACGGGCTCGAGGCGGCCGCCGGCGTCGCCGCCGAGCTGCTCGCGCGCCGCGGCTACTCCACCGAGTGGGGCCAGATCGCGCTCGTCTCCGGCGCGATCGTCTTCGACTACCGGGTGCGCGACAACGCCGTCTACCCCGACAAGGCGCTCGGGCGCGCGGCGCTGCGGGCGGCGCGGCCCGGCCGCTTCCCGCTCGGCCCGCGCGGCGGCGGACGCGCGGCGACGGTCGGCAAGCTCTTCCGCGACGCGCTGCGCGGCGAGCCCGCCGGCCAGGGCGGCGCGGTCGGCGCGATCGGCGCGACCAGGGTGGCGGTGTTCACGGTCGTCAACGCGGTCGGCGCGGTGGTCGACCGCCAGGGGCGCGTCGTCCGGGGCTACGTCGATCCGGCGACCGGCCAGCGCGTCCAGCTCGCCGACGCCCTGGCGCGGCTCGGGGCGACTACGCCCGAGCCCCCGCCCGGCAACACGACGATTTCGCTCGTCGTCACCAACCTGCGGCTCGGCACCTGGGAGCTGCGCCAGCTCGGCCGCCAGGTGCACGCCTCGATGGCACGGGCGCTGCAGCCGTTCCACGCGCTGACCGACGGCGACGTGATGTTCGCCGTCTCGACCGAGGAGGTGGAGGACCCGGACCTGCCGGTGAGCGTGCTCGGCGCCGTCGCCGGCGAGGTCGCGTGGGACGCGGTGCTCAGCTGCTGGGCCGAGGGGTAGCGGCTTGCCGCGCCTCGGCCAACGCGATCAGATCGGCGAGCGGCAGCTCGTCGAGCGACCGCAGCCGCAGGTCGGCGTGGTCCAGCGGCAACCTGTGCGTGACGGGGTTGGGGACGGCGACGGCGAAGAGGCCGGCGCGCTTGGCGGCCCAAAGACCGGTCGGGGAATCCTCGAAGGCGATCGCCTCGTGCGGTGCGATGCCGAGCGCCTCGACCGCGGCGAGGTAGACCGCCGGGTCGGGCTTGCCCTCGGGCACGTCGTCGCCGCACTTGGTGCAGGCGAAGTGCCCGAGCAGGCCCAGCCGGGCAAGGTGTGTGTCCACCCAGTCGCGCGGCGAGCTCGACGCGACGGCCAGCTTGAGGCCGAGGCGGCGGGCGTCGGCGAGGCACGCCTCCACGCCCGGCAGGACCGGCTGCGCGGCGATCAGCGCGTCGGCGCGCGAGCGGCGGCGCACGCGCAGCTCGTCGCGTGCGAGCGGGCGGCCGAGCTGCCGCTCGAGGTGGGCGTGGGGGTCCCACAGCTCGCTCCCACCCGGCCGGTGGCCGATCCGCTGCACCCACACGTCCACCGGCAGCTCGACGCCGTGCTCGGCGTAGATCTCCTGCCACGCTTGCAGCGTCGGCGCCTCGGTGTCGAGGATCAAACCGTCGAAGTCGAAGACCAATCCTTTGATCGCCACAACCGCATTGTGGAACAAGCCGGGCGCGCGACGGTGGGGTTGCGGCGGGTGACGTCGGGGTGCGTCGTCGGCGTGCTTCTCGTGGCGTGCGCCGCGGCACCCCAGGCCGGGCCGACGCCACGGGCCGCGCAGACGCCGCCCGCCACGGTCCCGACCGCCACGGCGGCGCCCGGCACGGCCGTGCCCCCGACCCCGGCGGGTCCGGCCCCGAACGCCGCGCCGGCCGCCACACCGTCCGGGCCGCCTGTGCCGCCGGCACCGACCGCGACCCCGTCGCCCGCTCCGGCTGTCGACGGGCTGCCCCCCTACCTCGACGACCGCAGCACGCCCGAGCAGGTCCTGCGCTCGTACTTCAACGCGATCGAGCGGCGTGAGCTCGCCCGCGCCTACGGGTACTGGCAGGAGAACGCGCCCGGCCTGCCGCCGTTCCCGCGGTTCGAGCAGGGCTTCGCCGACACCGCCTCGGTCCAGGCCGTGCTCGGCAGCCGGCGGGTCGGCGTGGGCGCCGGGCAGCTCTACTTCAGCGTGCCCGTGGCGCTCACCGCCACCACCAGGAGCGGCGCGACGCAGCGGTTCGTCGGCTGCTACGTGCTGCACCTGGCACGGCCGCAGCTCCAGGCCGTCCCGCCGTTCCACCCGATGGCGATCCAGTCGGCGACGGTGCGCGAGCTCCCGCCCGACCAGGACCCGACCGCCCAGCTCGGCTCGGTCTGCCCGCCGTCCGGAGGCGCGGTATGATCCGCCGCACCCGTTAACAGGAGAAAGCGAAGTGCGGTTCGGGGTTGGGCTCGACGGTACGCTGGGGCTGTCGTTCGACGACCACCGGCAGCTCGCGCGCGAGGCGGCCGAGCTGGGCTACGACGACGCCTGGACGCCGGCCGGCGCGACGGCGCGCGACTCGTTCCACATCTGCGCGCAGTGGTGGGGTGCGACCCGGGACGTCCGCGGCGGCCTGCTCACCGGCATCTCGGTCGTCCCCGTCCCGAACTGGACGGCGACGTCGCTCGCGGCCGAGGCGGGGACGCTCTCCGAGCTGACCGGCGGCAAGTTCATCCTCGGCATCGGCACCGGCGCGATCCAGAGCCCCGAGGCGCGCCGGCAGTTCAACCTGCCCGAGTGGCCGGCCGTCGGGATGACGCGCGACTACCTGGTGACGATCCGGCGGCTCCTGGCCGGCGAGGCAGTCGACTACGAGGGCAAGGCGGTCACGCTGCGCGGGGTGAAGCTCGCCTTCAAGCCGCCGCCGACGCCGGTCTACCTCGCCGCGCTCGGGCCACAGATGCTGCGGCTGGCCGGCGAGGCGGCCGACGGCCTGCTGCCGAACTGGGCCTCGCCCGAGCAGATCGCCTGGTGCCGCGAGCGCGTGGCCGAGGGCGCGCGCCGAGCCGGCCGCGACCCGGCCTCGATCCCGATCGTCCAGTACATCCGCGTCTGCGTGGACGAGGACGAGGACCGCGCCCGCCGCGCCTTCGCCAAGGCGGTGATGCCGTACGCGATGGCCCGGCGCGGGCAGGACAAGACGCTGGGCTACCGCGGCCATTTCGCGCGGATGGGCTTCGACGAGGTGTTGACCGACCTCGAAGCGCGCCGCGACGCCGGCGCCTCGAGCGACGAGCTGGCCGACCGCTTCCCGCCCGAGCTGATGCGCGAGGTCGGCTACTTCGGCCGGGCCGAGGGCGCGGCCGCCGAGTTCAAGCGGCTGGCGGTCGGGCTCGACACCGCGATCGTGCGCGTCGTCGCGGCGCGGGGTGGCGTCGAGTCGGCGCGCGCGGCCATGCGCGCCTGCCGGCCGGAGCTGGTCCGCTCGGCGTGAACGACGGCTTCGCGCGCGACGCGGCCAGCCGCCCGCTCTGGCGCACGCTCGGCACGCGCACCGCCTTCGAGCACCCGGCGTCTGGCGTTCGTCGAGGATGCCGGATCGCCGTGGCGTTCGCGGCGAACGCGTTCACCGCGGCGGGCCGGCGCGCCTAGCCGCGAAGGCGCGGATGGCCGCGACCTGCTCCGGCGTCTCGACCGAGCCGGGGCGGAGGCGGCGGAGCTCGGCGACCGCGGCGTCGGGCTCGGCACCGCGGTGGACCAGGTAGGCGGCGAGCACTGTGCCGGTGCGGCCGAGCCCGGCCGCGCAGTGGACGCAGATCGGCTCGCCAGCCGCGACCGCGGCGTCGATCGCGGCGACCGCGGCGTCGAGTTGCCCGGGCGTGGGGGCGGCGAAATCGTGAACGGGCACGTGCTGTGCGGCCAGACCGACGGCGGCGAGCGCGTCGGCCGCGACCGGCACCTCGGCCAGCGAGAGCAGCCGGCGGACGCCAGCCTCGCGCAGCGCCCGGAGCGCGTCGACCGAGCTTGGGTACGAGGAGCCGGCGACCCGGCCGGGCTCGAGCCAGGAGAAGTTCGGCGGCAGGGACGCCATGGCGGCCAATCGTAGCGCCGGCGCGGGCCGGCGCCGGCGGTCGCCCAGAGCCGAGAGGCGAGGGGCCTCGCCCGCCGTGCCGGCGGCCGGCGCAACGGCCGGGATGCCTCGCTCCGCTCGGAAACGGCACGAGCGAGCTAGCGGCCTGGCTTGCGCCGGTGTAGAACTTTCGTTCTATACTGGAAAGGAAGCGGTTCGCGGGGGATGCTATGACGTTCCACGTGACGGTGCGCGGTGTGTCGGAGGAGACGCTCGACGTGCTGCGGCGCGAGGCGGAGGAGAGCGGGCGGAGCCTGACGCGGCACCTGGTGGCGGTGCTCGACGCGGCGGCCGAGCGGCGCCGCCGGCGCGAGCAGCTGCGCCACGTCGGCCGCCGGCTCGAGGACGTGCGCGGCCGGCTCGGCGCCGGCACGACCGACAGCGCCGCGCTGCTCTGGGCCGAACGGGGCGGCCGGTGATCCTTCGTTTTCCTCTCCACCTGGGAGAGGGTGGCCGCGGGCCAGGTTGTGAGGGCGTGACCTGGCGGAGGGGTGTGTGGCCCCATCCCGCTCCGGACGACGCCCTCGCCTTACCCTCCCCCGGAGGGAGAGGAAGCTAGCTATGCCCGGGGCTCGGGGCCGGCCTGGTGCTCCCCGACCCCGTCCCCCGCTCCACCGTTATGTCGTGGACGCGGCGCTCGTCGCCAAGTGGCTCTTCCCGGAGCGGGGGACGCCCGTCGCGGTCGTGCTGTTCGATGCCTGGGTGGACGGTCGGGTCGATCTGCTGTCGCCCGACCTGCTCGTGCACGAGCTGGGCGCGCTCTGCCGGCGCAAGGTGCGCGCCGGCGACCTGCCGGCCGCGCAGGTCGACGCGGCGTTCAAGCTGCTGGTGGCGGCGCTGCCCGAGCTCGTGCCGAGCGCCGAGCTCGCGCCGCTGGCCGTGCAGCTGGCCGTCCGCCACGACCGCGCCTACGCCGACGCGCTGCACCTGGCGCTCGCGCTCCGCGAGGAGTGCCCGTACGTCGTCTCGGACGACCGCCTCTTCCGCGCCCTCGCGCCGGCCTTCCCCTGCGTCCTCCACCTGAACGACGTCGACCTCGGCGCCGAATGAGCGCGCCGACCCGCCGGGGCGCCACATCGGCAACGTCATCTCAATCAACGTGACCTTGCGCTGGGGCGGCATGCCAGGGTGTGGCGTTCGCGCGCGCGATCCGGGATGAGCCGGCGACGGCCGGATCGTGGCGCTGCGGTCTGGCGCGGGCGGCGACGCGGCCAGCGTCGCCACCGCGGACCCGGTACCGGCGTGCTAGATTCGCGAACGGCGACGCGGAGAGGACGCATGGTGCGGCGGGCGCGCCCCCTAGGGGCAGCCGACTACGCGATCATGGGGCTGCTGCGCGAGCAGCCGCGGCACGGCTACGAGCTGGCGGAGGCGTTCCGCGAGGGTGGCGACCTCGCGCCGGTCTGCGGCATGCCCAACAACGTGCTCTACGCCCAGGTCCACCGGCTGGAGCGGTTCGGGCTGGTCGTCGGCACAGTCGAGGCGGTCGGCGACACCCGCCACCGCACCATCCTCCGCCTGACGCCGGACGGCGAGCAGGCGTTCCAGGATTGGCTCGGCGAGCCAGTCGCGAGGATGCGCGACGTCCGCCAGGACTTCCTGTTGAAGCTCTACTTCTCGCGCCGGATGCCCGGGCACGACACGGCACGGCTGCTGGACCGCCAGATCGAGCGCTGCGAGCAGTACCTGGCCGAGCGGGTGCTCGAGCGGCGCCGCGCGCCCCCCAACTCGTTCCAGGAGCTGCTCGCCCAGATGCGCGTCTCCGGCGCGCGCGCCACCCTCGACTGGCTGCGCGAGTACCGCGCCGAGGTCCGCGCGCCCCACCTGGACCCGACCTAGCTCGGGCTTGCCCGGTGGCCAGGGCTCCGGTATCCTCCTGGCGCGACGATAGTCTATCTTTGACTAAAGTCGGCACCCATCGGGGCTGCGGTGGCCGGCACCGGCGACGAGGCAAGCGCGGTGGAGCCCGTGCGGCTGCCGATCGCCTGGGCCAAGGGTGCCGCGCAGCCGGTTGGTGGCCAAGGTCGTCCAGTTCGAGGACGCGATGGCCGCCAGGTGAGACGCCAGCGGCGACGCGAGCGAGCCGACCGCGCGCCGTCGGCCGACGACGGGCCGAGCACCCGTTCTGCGGATCGGACGGCATCGGTGCGCTGAGCCCGGCGCCGCGGCCTGCTAGGCTCGTTCCTCGAGGGAGGTAGGCGATGTTCGACACCTACGTCGGCACGACGAAGGGCATCTTCCGGCTCGACGGCTCGGCGATCGAGCCGCTCGGGCTCGACGGCGAGCGCGTCTCGGCCGTCCACGCCTGGCGCGCCGGTGGCGGCACTACGGTGCTCGCCGGGACGTACGAGAGGGGCCTCTACCGCTCCGAGGACGGCGGTCGGCGCTGGGAGCGGGTCGAGGCCGGCCTCACCGCGCCGTGCTTCCGCTGCGTCGGGCCGGACCCGCTCGACCCGAACGCGCTGTTGGCGGGGACCGAGCCGGCTCGCCTGTTCCGGAGCCACGACGGCGGGCGGACGTGGCGCGAGCTGGACGGCATCCGGCGCGTCGAGGGGCACGAGCAGTGGTTCCTGCCGTACTCGCCCCGGGCTGGCGCGCTGCGCAACGTCTGGGCGCCAACCGGCAGCTCGACGACGCTCCTCGCGTCGGTCGAGGTCGGCGGGTTGCTGCGCAGCGACGACGGCGGCGAGACCTGGCGCTGCGAGCCCGTCGACGACGACGACGACATCCACTACGTGACCGCCGACCCGCGCGAGCCGAACTTGCTGTACGCCGCGCTCGGCTACGCGTCGCTGCGCCACCGGAACGCGGCGCCCGAGCAGCGGCCTCAGCTCGGCGGCGTCGGCCGCTCGCGCGACGGCGGCCGCACCTGGCGGAAGCTCGAGACCGATTACACGCGGGCGGTGCTCGTGCCGCCGGCGCGACCGGACTTGCTGCTCGCCGGGCCCGCGCCACACGTCGGCCGCGAAGGGCGCATCGTGGTCTCCGACGACGGCGGCGACACCTGGCAGCCGGCCGCCCGCGGCCTCGAGGTGCCGATGACCGACATGGTGGAGCTGTTCGTGCCCGCGCCCGACGGCGAGGTCTGGGCGGTCTGCTCCGGTGGCCGTTTGCTCCGCGCGACGCCCGGCGAATGGCACTGGCGCTCGGCCGTCCCCGCCGGCGCCCCACCCGTTCAGTCGGTGGCGTTCGTGTAGGACGCTGCCATCCCGCGCAGCCGAGCGACGAGGGATCTCGACCCTTGCGACCGGCTCGACGTCATGACTTCCTTGTGGGGACGTGCATTCGGCGCCCTCGTCGATCGGCCTCATGCACCGGGGTGGCCTCTGTGGCGCCACCCACCGCCGCGCAAGATGGACTTCGGGAGCGATCCGGGCCCGTCTTACTTGAGAGTCATTTGATCGGACCCTGGCCGGACAGTCCGGGTGGACGGTTTCCATGCTCCCGCTTCAGTTCGTAGCAGAGCCATGGACCACACCGCGCCGCATTTGCCCGATTTGATGGCCATTTGACGTTTGGTCCCTCGACCACGCAAGTGGCAGTCCTGGTGCGGCGCGACAGACGCGCAGGCCACCCCTGAGAGCCGCTCGCTCGGGTACGCCTTCCCCCGCCGGAGCCACGTCGCTCACCCCCGGGCGGGGTGGAGATCCCGTCCCCACCCCGTCCCAAGGTGCCGACCATCTGCCGGGCGCAGGACGGGCCTCGCCTGGATCCACCGCCTCCGGCCCGGGGTGACCGGTGCCGCGCGGGATGGCAGGCGGCGTGCGGTAGCATCCCGGGCGATGGCCGACTACCTCGGCGACGTCCTCGACCAGCCGCGCGCGGTCGCCGCGACGGTCGACGGGCTGGTCGCGACGGGCGTGCTCGATCGGATCCGCGCGCTACCGCGCGGGGTGCCGCTCGTGCTCACCGGCATGGGGTCCTCGTTCGCGGCGCTCTACGGGCTGCACTTGCGGCTGCTCGCCGCCGGGCGCACGGCGGCCTTGATCGAGGCGGGCGAGCTGGTCCACTACGCGGCCGACGGCCTCACGCCCGAGGCGGTGCTGGTCGTCGCGTCGCAGTCGGGCGAGACGGTCGAGGTCGCGCGGCTGTTCGACCGGATCGGGCGCCAGACGGTGGTGGGCATCACCAACCACGCCGCGAGCACGCTCGGCCGTCGCGCCGACCTCCTGCTGCCGCTGGCGGCCGGGGACGAGGGCATCGTCGCGACCAAGACGTACGTCGCGACGCTCGCCGCCGCGGCGCTGCTCGGCGCGGCGCTGACGGCGGCGAGCGAGCCAGGGCCGGGCGCCATCCGCGCCGCCGCCGAGGGGCTGCGGGGGCTGCTCGCCCGCCGCGAGGAGCTCACCACGGCGCTCGTCGGCGCGCTCGGCGACCGGCCGGGCCAGCTCTTCCTGATCGGCCGCGGACCGAGCTACGGCTCGGCGTTGGCCGGCGCGCTGCTGCTCAAGGAGGCGAGCCACACGGCCGCCGAGCCGCTCTCCGGCGGCGCGTTCCGCCACGGCCCGCTCGAGATGGTCTCGGCCGAGACCAGCGCGCTCGTCTTCGCGCCGGCCGGCCGGACCGGTGACCTCGCCCGCCGCCTCGCCGCCGACATCGCCGCCTACGGTGGCCGGGTCGCCGTCGTCGGGCCGGGTGGCGCGACCTTCCCTACCGGCGACGTCGACGAGTGGCTGGCGCCGCTGGTCGAGATCGCCGCGCCCCAGCTCCTCGCCGCCGCCATCGCCCGCGCCCGCGGCCACACGCCCGGACGGTTCCAGCGGATGGGTAAGGTCACGACCGAGGAATGAGCTCGGCCGCGACCGTCGAACCGTCGGATGCGACGCTATTTCGTGCCGATGCCGATCAAGAGCTCACAGGGGCCGACGAATCCCCGCGACCCTTCGAACTGCCGCAGCGCGGCGCCGACCTCGGCCCAGGCGGCCTCGCGCTCCGGGTCGGCGAGCCCGCTCAGCATCTGGTGGAGCGCGCCGAACGACTCGCGCTCGAACGCCAGGCATTCCGCCGCCGAGCCCATCCGCAGCGGCGCGGACGCCGCCGTCACCACCACGTCGCGGAAGCCGGCCCGCCCAAAGGCATCCTCGAGCACGCCCGGCGCACCAAGGCTGAAGGGACCTGGCTGGCCCGGCGCCGGCGGCGGCAGCCCAGCCCGCCGTCGGATGATCGAAACCGGCACCGAGAAGAAGCCGTTCTGGTCGGGCGTCGAGTAGACGATCACGCCGATCCGGCCGTCCGGCCGCAGTGCGCGGCGCATCCCTGCCAGCGCGCGCTGCTGGTCGGGGAAGTAGATCAGCCCGACCCGCGAGATCACCGCGTCGAACGAGCCCTCGGCCAGCGCGTCGAGCGCCTCGCCGTCGGCGACGAGGGTCTCGACGTTCGCCAGCCCGGCCCGGCGCGCGTCCTCGGCGGCGTAGGCCAGCAGGTTCGGGGCGATGTCGGTCGCCAGCACGTGCCCGCTCGGACCCACCCGCCGGGCCGCCGCCAGCGTCTGCCCGCCGGCGCCCGCCGCGATGTCGAGCACGCGGCTCCCCGGGCCAACCCCGCAGCCCTCCAGCATCTGCTCCGTCGCCGCGCCCAGCCAGGCCTCGAGCGTCGGCCCCCACCGGTGCCACGCGTCGGCCGCTTCCTGCCACTGCCGCCGCGTCGTGTCCTTGTACTTGACCGGGTCGAACCCCGTGATCGCCGCCATGCCACGCACTCCTTTCGCCATCTTGCCCGAGCCTCTCCCGAACAGGCTGCAGTCTGCCGCCGCGATCCGGCGTGGGCATCGTGGGGACCACGGAGCTTTGCGCGGCGCGGTACTGAGAAAAGTGCCGCGCCGGCCGTCTACGGCTCCCCGGCGGACACCAAGCCGCGCTGCACGGCCCACGCTGCGATCTGGCTGCGCGACTCGAACCCGAGCTTCGCCAGGATGCTGCCGACGTGGGTCTCGACCGTGCGCTCGGACACGACCAACTCGGCGGCGATGGCGCGGTTGGTGCGTCCACGGGCGACCAGCGCCGCCACGTCGCGCTCGCGCGCGGTCAGACCGCCGAACGCTTGCTTGGCCGCGGCCGTCGGCGAGAGCCGGCGCGGGGCGGGCAGGCGCTCGCGCGCCGCGGCCTGGAACGCGTCGCGCCGTGCCTCCGGAACTTCGGCGGCGAGCGCCTCGATCGCGGCGGACGCCGCCGCGATCGCCGCGGCGGCGTCCTCGGGCCGCCTGTGCGCTGCGAGCAGGCGTGCTTGGGCCGCGGCGATCCGCCAGCCGAGGCCGCGCGCGTTGGCCCACTCGGCGCGCGCGGCCGCCTCGGCCAGCTCGGCCTCCGCCTCGCGCACCTTTCCCACCGCCGCCAGCGCTTCGGCGCGGAGGAGCCCCAGGCGAGGCGGCGTGGGTCCGTTGGCCGTCGCGATCAGTCGGTCGGCGATGGCCAGCGCGGCCGGAGCCTCGCGACGGGCGAGGTGGAGCTCGGCCCACGCGCACCATGCCCGCCGGCGGCCGAGCGTGTCGGCCGGGGTATCACGCGGGAGCTCGTCGTCGAGGAGCGCTTCGGCCGCCGCCAGGTCGCCGGCGAGCGTCAGCGCACCAGCCAGGTAGCCGGCCGCGCAGTGGACCCAGTGCGCCGATTCGCTCCGCCGCGCGAGATCGAGCGCCGCCGCCAGGCGGTTCCGCGCCGCGGCGGGCGCCAGCAGATCGAGCTCGATGGCGCCCAGCGCGCACGCAGCCGCGGTCTGCCATTGCCGGTGTTCGATCTCCTCGGCGACCGCCAGGCCGGCCGCGCCGTGCTCCACCGCCCGCCGCCAGCGACCGGCCGGGCCTAGGCAGAACGCCAGGAAGACCAGCGCGTACGCCTCGCCCGAGGGCCAGCCGAGCGCGCGCACCTCGGTTAGGGCCTGCTCGCCGAGCTCGGTCGCGCGGTCGAGGGTCAGCGCGGCCGCCATCGTGTCGGTCTGGTAGGTCGGAGCACACAGCGCCAGCGACGTCAGCGCCGACGCCGTGGCCGGCCGATCGTTCAGCGTCCGGTATAGTTCGATCGCCGCCTGGTAGTGCCGGTGCGCCGTCCCGAGGTCGCCGCCGAGCACGCCGGCCATCGCGAGGAGGTCAAGCGTCTCGGCCACACCGCGCCGGTCGCCGGCCGCTTCGAAGATCCCCAGCGCCTCTTCGTGGTCCTTGACTGCCTCGGCTGGGCGCTCGGCGTTCAGGTGCCAGTTGCCGACGCGGTTCAGGGTCCGAGCCAGCAGCGGCCGGTCGCCGAGCTCGTGGGCCAGGGCGAGCGCGGCGCCGAAGTGCACGCCGGCCTCGCGGTAGTCGCGGCCGGACGACAAGAAGCCCAGGTCGATTCGGGCCTGCCACTCTGCGCGCCGGTCCCCGGCGGCGCGCGCGGCCGCCATCGCCCGTTCGTGGTCAGCCTGCGCGGCCGCGAAGTCGCCGAGCGCCTCGTAGGCTAGCCCGCGGGCGCGGTGCAGGCGGCCCGGCACGCCGCCGCCGAGCCGTTCCGCCGCCTCGACGGCACGGGTCAGGTGCAAGACGGCGTCGCGCGGCGCGTACACCTCCGCCGCGCGGCGGCCTACCTGCTCGGCGTAGGCGAGCGCCTTCGCCCAGTCGCCCGCCTCGTAGAAGTGGTATGCCAGATCAGGAACGTGGGCGTCCAAGTGCGCCGCGTGTAGCTGTTCGATCGCCTTGCCGATCGTCCGGTGCAGCGCCATACGTTCGCGGGCGAGGAGCCGAGCGCACACCGCCCGGCGGGTCAGCTCGTGGCGGAACGCGAACCGGTCCGCCGACTCCTCCACGACGAGCTGTGCCTCGATCAGGCGCTTGATCGCCCCGAGCAGGCCAGCCTCGTCGAGCCCCGAGACTAACAGGAGCACCCCGAAGTCGAACCGTCGACCCGCCACGGCGGCGAGCTCCAGCACACGGCGCGCCCCTGCGTCGAGCCGTTCGCTCCGGGTCTGGACCGCGTCCTCGACGGAACGCGGAGCGCGTAGGCCAGCCGTCGCCGCGTGTGTCAGGGAAGTCGCGTCCAGCTGGCCCACCGACTTCAACGTCTCCTCGACGAAGAACGGGTTGCCCTCGGTCAGCTCGTGGAGAGCGTCGCGCAGGGCCGGACGCGTCGCACCGAGGATGGCGCGGAGCATGGCACCCACGTCGTCCCGGCCCAGGGGCGCCAGCGACAGCTCGACGGCCAGCCGTTGTCGCTCGAGGTCTGCCAAGGTGTGGCGCAGCGCCGGTGTCAGCTCGCCGCTCCGGTAGGTCAGCAGCCACAGCAGCGGGCGCGCGACGAGGCGCGGCACCAGGAAACGAAGCAACTCTAAGCTCGTGTCGTCGGCCCAGTGGAGGTCCTCGACCACGACTAGCCGCGGCGCCTCCGCCGCGAGCGCGCCGAAGAAGGCGAGGAAGGCGGCAAACAGCCGCCGCCGGCCCTGTTCTGGGTTGAGGCCCGTGGCGTCCACTTGCCCCGCCTCCGACGACAGCTCGGGCAGCAGCCACGCCAACGCGCTTGCCGGTCGGGGTAGACGCGCTTGTGAGCTGCCGAACGCCCCGGCGTGTTCGCGCAGGAGGTCGACGAGCGGAGCGAACGGCAGCGATCGATCCGACTCGAAGCAATGCCCGACGAGCGTCCGTACACCGCGCGCGGCGGCCAGGCGCGTCGCTTCGGCGACCAGCCGCGACTTGCCGATGCCAGCTTCGCCGCCGAGGACGAGCACGCCGCCATCGCCAGCGGCCGCGGCGTCGAGGCACTGCCCGATCGTGCGGAGGTCGGCCTCGCGGCCGACGACGATCGGGCAGACGAGTGGCCGGTCGGTCATCGGGTGTCGCCCCCAGCAGCCAGACGTCGACTATACCGACCTGACGGGAGGAGGTAGCCCCGCTGGTAGACTGCCGCGCGAGCTCTCGCCAGGAGGTGGTTCGTGCCGGCATCCGTTAGCACCCGCGGCCGCGTCCCACCACGCACCGCCGAGGTGCGCGGCCCGGTCTCGCGCCCAGTCTTGGTCCACTGGGACACCTGGGGCGTACCGCACGTGCGGGCGAGCAGCCTCCGCGATGGCTACGTCGCGCTCGGCTACGCGATGGCGCAGGAGCGGCTGTGGCAGCTCGACTACATGCGCCGCCAGGCGCGCGGCGAGCTGGCCGCGGTCCTCGGCGAGCGGGCGGTCGCCTCCGACCGCGCGATGCGCACGCTGAGCCTCCGCCGCACCGCCGAGCTCGACGCGCGCGAGCTGCCGGCCGAGGTGGCCGAGGTGCTCGACGCGCTCGCCACCGGCATCAACCTCTGGACCGAGCGGGTGACGCGGCCGCCGATCGAGTTCGAGCTGCTCGGCTACCGGCCGACCCCGTGGCGGATCGAGGACTCGATCGCGGTCTGGAAGTACCGCTGGTGGTACAACTCCGGCCGCCTCGAGCAGATCGTCCTGGCCGAGCTCGCCCGGCGCCTCCTGCCCCCGGAGCTCGAGTCCGCGTTCATGGCGGCCGAGCTCGCCGACGAGACGCTCGTTCCGTCCGAGGGCGCAGGGGCGCAGCTACGCGCTGGCGCGCGCGGGGCCGACACCGGCGAGGGCTCGAACAACTGGGCGGTCGCGGCGAGCGGCACGACGACCGGCGGCGCCGTGCTCTGCTCCGACCCGCACAACCCCTTCGCCGCGCCCAGCCAGTGGTTCGAGGCGCAGCTCACGGTCGACGGGCCGGGCGGGTTCGACGTGGTCGGCGCGTTCTACTGCGGCGCGCCGGGCGTCTACATCGGGCGGAACCGGCGCGTCGCCTGGGGTGTGACCAACCACGTCATCCCCGTCCGCGACCTGTACGTCGAGGCCGACGGCCCATTCGAGGTCGAGCGCGAGGCGATCGAAGTGGCCGGCGGCGAGCCGGTCGAGGTCACGATCCGCCGCACGCCGCGCGGCCCGGTCGTCACGGACGGCTCGGGGCTGGTGCCGGAGGGGCTGCTCGACGGCGAGCCGGTGCTCTCGCTGCGCTGGGTCGGGCACGACCGCGGCACCGGGATCGACGCCTCGCTCGCGCTGCACCGCGCGCGCAGCGTCGACGAGGCGACCGGCGCGCTGCGCAAGTGGCCATGCCCGCCGCTCAACTTCGTCTACGCCGACGCCGACGGCCGCGTCGCCTTCCACGTCGCCAGCCGCGTGCCGCGCCGCGCGGCCATCACCCGCGGCCTGCGCCGCGCCGACGACCCGCGCGACGTGTGGGACGGCGACGTCCCGTTCGACGACCTGCCCCAGCTGATCGACCCACCCCGCGGCTGGGTGGCGACGGCCAACAACCCGCCCTGGCGCGCCGACGATGCGAGCGCGTTCCGCCGCGGCTACGTCGCGCTCGCGCACTGGTCCGACGGCCACCGCATGCGGCGCATCCGCGAGCGCTTGACCGCGAAGCCGAAGCTGAGCCCCGACGAGATCGCCTCGATCCAGGCCGAGGTCGACTCGCCGCGCGCCCGCGACCTCGTCCCATCGCTCCTGGCGGTTCTTGCGGGGTCGAAGGATCGGCGCGTGAAGGCGGCGGCGCGCTACCTCGGGCGCTGGGACCGCCAGTTCACCGCCGACGCGGTCGGCGCCAGCATCTGGGCCGCGTTCTGGGATGCCTGGCGGATCGAGGTCGCGGCTGCCCGCTTTCCCACCCGGGCGGTCAAGCAGGCCGCGAACCAGGCCGGCGCGCTGGCGAGCCGGCTGCTGGTGGCGGCGGCACAGCCTTCTCCTCTCCCACCAGGCGACCCGCGGACGCTCCTCGGAGAGGACGCGCCGCACCCTGCCAGAGAGACGGAGGGTGAGGAGCCCCGATGGTTCCCCGACGGCGACGTCGCGGGCCACGTGCTTCGCGCCTTCGGCGCCGGGCTCGACCGGCTCGCCAGCGCGAGCGGGACGACCCGGCCGAGTGGCTGGCGGTGGGGCAAGCTGCACACCGTCACCTTCCACCACCCGCTCGGCGGCGCGTTCGACACCGGCCCGTCGCCGACCAGCGGCGGCCACACCGTCCGGGCGACCGGCTTCGAGATCGCCGGCGACTTCCGCGTCATCTCCGGCTCGACCTACCGCTTCGTCGCCGAGCTCGACGGTTCCCGCACGCGCTCCGTCCAGAACCTCGGGCAGTCGGCGCACCGGTCCTCGCGTCACTACCGCGACCAGAACCGGCTGTGGCTCGAGGACCGCTACAAGCCGCTCTGGATGGACGAGGCCGACGTCCAGGCGAACCTGGAGGGGACGACCACGCTCCACCCGAGCGGCTAGTGCCGACGCTCAGGCGGCCGCGGCGCCGCCTCCCATGATCCGCGCGACGTTCTCGGGCGAGAAGAACTCGGGGATCGGGACCGTGCCGGCGATGGTGCCGAAGAAGCGGTCCGCCTGCGCCTGGTCGTGTTGGAGCGCGGCCAGGAGCTGCTGCTGCTCGAGCGGGGGCGGCTGCAGCGAGGCGAACTGGTAGGTCATCTCGTAGATCGGTCGCACCGCCTCGTCGCGGCAGCGCTGGTAGTCGGCCAACGCGTCCTCGAGCGGGCGGCGGCCCGAGAGCCCATCGTCGACCGCGTCGGCGAGCAGCTCGGCGTCGCGGAAGGCGTCGGCGATCCCCTGGGCGGTGATCGGGTCCTTGTGGTAGCCGGCGTCGCCCACCAGCGCCCAGCCCGGCCCGTGGGGCTTGCGGAAGAAGAACGGCAGGTCGGCCGTCCCGTGGAACCGCTCGGCGCGCCGCCCGGCCCGGACCCGCTCGGCCAGCCCGGGCGCCAGGTCGACGGCGGCCATGTACGCCCGCTCGACGTCGGCGCTCACCTGCGCGAAGGCGGCGTTGGGCCAGAAGACGATCAGGATCGTCAGCCCGTCGTTGGTCGGGCTCG
>DASRFH010000016.1:0-69303 GCA_035651675.1 Chloroflexota bacterium
AGCACCGTCGGCTCGTACAGGTACGTGAAGAAGAAGATGACGGCGAACCGGTCGCGCTCGCGCTCGATCGCCGCGAGCAGGTCGGGAGAGTGCGGACCCTGGGCCTCGAGCCACGCCAGCTCGTCGGCGCGCGTCCGCGGGCCGTCGAACACGCGATTCGAGTACTCGACGAAGTCGGGCGGCCGCGTCCGGGTCGTCCGAAAGCGGCGTACCTTGACCCCGTTGTGCACGGTCTCGCCGGGCGGGAAGTGGTTCGCCCAGGTGGTGTGGTCGTTGGCGCAGGTCGTCAGGATCGTGACGTCGTAGCGGCGGGCGAGGTGCTCGGCCACCCACTGGCAGTGGAGCTCGGCCCCGCCCTGGCCGAAACGCTGGACGACGAAGGCGATGGGGAGCCGAGCGCTCACGCCGCCTCGAGCGCCGCGCTCACCTCGCGGGCGAAGTCGGCGGCGACCTTGTCCGGGCGGTAGCGCCTGGACCACTCGAGCCCTCTCGCGATCATCCGGCGCCGAAGCGGCGTGTCCTCGGCCAGCATCGCGATCAGCTCGGCGAGCACCTCGGGGTCCTTCTGCTTCATGAGGATACCGGCGTCGCCGAGCGTCTCGGGGATCGCGCCACCGGCGTAGGCGATGACCGGCAGTCCGAGGTGCATCGCCTCGACGATCGGCGCGCAGAAGCCCTCGTGCTCGCTCATCGTGACGAGCACGCGGCAGGCGCGGTAGTAGGCACCGCGGTCGGCGTGGGGCACCTGACCGGTGAAGCGAACGGCCTCGTCGAGCCGGAGGCGCCGCACGAGCCAGTCGAGCTGGATCTGGTACGGACTGCGCGGCGTGTGCGAGCCGACGCAGTAGAGCCGGGCGCCCGGCTCGATCCGGTACTTGTAGAAGGCAAAGCCGCGGATCACGTCTTCGATCTTCTTGTTGGGCACGACCCGGCCCATCACCATCACGCTCGGGCCGAGCGAGCGGATGTGCCGCTCGGCGTCCTCGTTCCGCTCCTGGTCGAGCGCGTCGAAGTCGACGCGGACGGGGATGACGCAGGTCCGCCTGATGCCCGCCTCGACCAGGTCGCGCCGGCTGAACTCGGACTTCGCGGCGCCGAGGATCGCGCGCGGGGCGAACTCGACGAGCCGCGCCCGCCCCGCGCGCGTCTCGCGCTCGACGTTGTCGTCGATCCCGGCGAAGAACTCGGGGGGCGTCACGTTGTGGTAGACGAGCACGATCGGGTAGCCCCGCTTGACGAGGAAATCGGCGGTTTCCGACCAGGCCGTGTAGTGGAAGATGATCAGGTCGTCGGGCCGGTGCCGGTAAGCGCCGAGCGGCTGGCAGACGGCGTCGTGGTGGGCGTCGTGGTGGCGCGCGTAGATCGGCGCCTCGAAGCCAGCCTCGCGGAACGTGCGCCGCCACCCCATCGCGTCGATGGTCGCGGCGTCGCCGTAGACCATGTCGGAGATGAACTGGACCAGCCGGCGGCTAGACCCCGATCGCTCGGCGAAAGCGCGCCACGACGACGTCCCAGGCGAAGTTGCGGCGGACGTACTCCCCTCCGTTGCGCCCCATCCGGGCGGCTTCTGCGGGATGTTCTAGGAGCCAATCCAGGCAGGCGGCTAGCTCGTCGGCGCCGTCGTAGGCGAGCCCGCCGGACGCGCTGAGCACGTGGTCGCGGGTGACCGCGCAGCGCGCGTTGACGAGGCCGGGGCGGCCGGCGAGCCAGCTCTCCATCAGCACGATCGAGAAGCTTTCGGTCAGGCTCGGCGAGCAGTGGGCGAGCGCCGCCGCGAAGGCGTCGCGCTTCAGCACCTCGTCCACGAAGCCGAGGTCGTGAACGCGCCCGCGCGCGGCGGCCGGGATCGGGATGCTGCCGGGCCCGATCAGGACCAGGTCGAGTCCGTCGCGCCGGGCAGCGTAGCGGGCGAAGTCGGCAAGCAGGACGTCCACGCCCTTGCCGTGGTCTTTGCGGGCGACGCAGAGCAGGAAGGGGCCGCGGATCCCCGTGCGCTCGCGGAACCGGTCGGCGCAGCGAGGGGCGTCGTCGATCGGGACGCCGGCCCCGACGGCGTAGGTGCGGCCCGCTGCGTCGGGGAACATCCTGAGCACCAGGTCGCGCTCGGCGGTAGCGTTGCACAGAACGCCGGTCGCGGCGGCGAACAGCTCGCGAACGTGCGGCATGCGCGCGTACGGCTCGTCGTGCAGGCACGGCAGGAGCCAGCCGGGGCGGGCGCGCATGCCCCAATACGTCGTGCCGTGCAGGTAGGGCAAGTAGATGCACCGTGCATCGGCCGGCAGCCCGGCTAGCCGCCGCTCGAGCGCCCGGCTGCGGATGTTCTCCTCGGCGTAAACGCGCGCTTCGGCGTCGGTGATCGGCTCGCCGCGCATGATCCGCAGGTTCACCTGGTCGAAGAGCTGCCAGTCGCGCTCGTCGACCGGGAAGCGCTCGACCGGGACGCCGTCGACGACCGCGGCGCCCCTCGGCAGCGCGTCGACGCCCCAGTTGTCGCGGAAGTCGGCGACGCAGGTGGTCAGGACGCGGGCGCCCACGCCGCGCGCGCGCAGCTCCCGGACCGTGTCGCGGGCCAGCCGCTCCGCGCCGCCAGCGGGGTTCGGCGGGTACCACGGCACGACGAAGTAGAGCGGTGCCACCGTTAAGCCGCCGTTCCGAGCGGCGCGGGGATTGCGGGCCGCGGTTGGTAGAGCAAGCGGCGGCAACCGCCGCCGCGGTCGAGGTTCCTCGTCGCGCCGCTCCCGGGAACGACGGAAGCTACTCGGCCTCGCCGCGCAGCTCGGCGAGCTGTGCCTTGAGCTGTCGCACTTCCTGCCGGAGTGCGGCGAGCTCGTCGTCCACGCGGTTCGAGCGGGTGGCGATGATCGACAGCGCGCGGATCACGGCGTCGTCGAGGCGCGCGACCTTCTGGGCGAGCAGCTCGACGTAAAAGCGCGCGAGCTGGTGGAGCGGGCGCTTCACGCGCGCGGCCAGCGCGCCGACCAGCCCGGGCGGGACGGCGAGGCGCTCGCCGATCACGAGGTCGCGCTGCGCGGCCGAGGCCTGGTCGATGAGCCATTCGAGCTCGGTCTGCGCGGTCAACACCGCCGCCTCCTGCGGCCGGTAGACGAGGTCGCGCGGGTCGGGGTCGAGCGGCGGCCTTCTGGCGATGTTTTCCTTGATCTCGGCCAGGATCGCCTGGACGTCGAGCTCTGGATCGACGATCCGCACGATCTCGCCGAGCTCCTCGGTCGTGAGCTCGCGCCGTCCCGTGCCCGCCGAGACTGCCTCGCTCACCGCTCGCCTCCCACGCCAACCGGCGCCTTGTGCCCGTTGCTGCTTGGCGCCCTCCAGCCTGGCTCGTGGCACCACTCGGCGTCCATCCACACCATCCCGTACGCCTCGCGGATGCGGAGCTGCTGGACGTGGAACGGGTAGAGCCGATCGTGGTGGTCGTAGGCGTGCAGGCCGTGCTCGTCGTACGCGGCGACCGAGAGGGTGTAGAGGCCTCGCAGCAGCGGCAGCGCCTTGATCCGGTACTCGACGACCCCCGGCCCGTCGACGTACTCGATCGGCAGGCCGGCCGCGCCGGTGTTGGGGCCGTTCAGGTGAACGTGCTCGCCGTAATGGATCGCAAGGCCGAACACAGGCCGCGCCACGCGCTCGTGGGCCAGGTAGTGGATCCGGATCGTGACGCTCGATCCCGTCTCGAAGACGGTGGAGTGGAGACCGCGGTCGTCGAGCATCTCGACCCTGGTGATCTCGAGCTCGCGCGAGCCCCAGCGGCGCGAGGCGTCGACGCCCGCCGCGGCGGTGACCTCGTCGGGCTCCGTCTCGCCGCGACGCTCGCGGTCCTTCTTGTTCGCGAAGTCGAGGTAGGCCTGGACGACCTCCGGGCTTCGGCCGGCCGCCCGGACGCGGCCGTGGTCGAGCCAGATGGCGTCGGTGCACACGTAGCGGACCTGGTCGAGGCTGTGGGAGACGAAGATGATGGTCTTGCCACGGCGCATCAGGTCGTCGATGCGGTCCATGCACTTGCGCTGGAAGACCTCGTCGCCGACCGAAAGGACCTCGTCGGTGATGAGCACGTCCGGGTCGGAGTTGATCGCCACGGCGAAGCCGAGCCGGATCTGCATGCCCGACGAATAGTGTTTCAGCGGCGTGTCGATGAAGCGCTCGATCTCGGCGAACTCGACGATGGCGTCGAGCCTCTGCTCGATCTCGTCGCGGGTGAAGCCAAGCACCGCGGCGTTGAGGAAAATGTTCTCGCGGCCGCTCAGGTCGGGGTGGAACCCCGCGCCGAGCTCGAGCAGGGCGGCGAGGCGGCCGTCGACGTGGATGCTCCCGCTCGTCGGCCGGAGGATGCCGGCGATGATCTTCAGCAGCGTGCTCTTGCCCGACCCGTTCTCGCCGATGATGCCGAAGGAGCGGCCCTGCTCGACCGTGAACGATACGTCGCGCAGCGCCCAGAACTCCTCGGACGTGCGCCGCCGGCGGAACATATGGATCGCCAGGTCCTGGAACGACCGGTAGCGCTCGTGGTGCAGCACGAAGCGCTTCGAGAGGCCGGCGACCTCGACGGCGACGCGGCTCACACTTCCTCGCCGAAGTCCGCCGCGCGGCGGAGGAAGAAGAGGTAGCCGACCACGAACACGAGCAGCGCCTGGACGGTCATCCGCAGCATGAAGAACGCGTCCGGCGGCGAGTGGTAGTAGAAGATCAGCCGGTAGGTCGAGATGATCGACGCCATCGGGTTCAGGTAGTAGATCCAGCGCGCGTACTGCTGGGTCAGGTCCTCGACGCTGTAGAAGATCGGCGTCAGCACGAACCAGGCGAGCATCATCGTGTCCACGATCTGCTCGGTGTCGCGGAAGTAGACGTTAAGGCATCCTAAGAAAAGCGCGACGCCGGTCAGGAACAGGACCTGGACGAGCATGACGACCGGCAGCAGCAGCAAGAGGGGATGGGGCCAGAACCCGAACGCCGCGGCCAACAGCAGGAACGGCACAACCGCGAGCGTGAAGTTGACGCCGTTCGAAAGCACCAGCGAGAGCGGCAGCAGCTCGCGCGGGAACGCGACCTTCTTGATGAGGTGCGCGTTGCCGGTGATCGAATAGGTGCCGCCGACGACGGAGCCGGCGCACCAGTTCCAGGCCAGGAGGCCGCTCAGGAAGAAGACAGGGAAGTCCCGGTAGTCCCGGTGCCAGACTGCCACGGCGACGACCGTGAACACGATCATCATCAGCAGCGGGTTCGCCAGCGACCAGAGGAAGCCGAGGACCGAGTTCTTGTAGCGCGCCTTCAGGTCGCGGACGACGAAGTTGCGGACGAGCTCGCGGTAGCGCCAGAGGCCCACGACGTGCGCGACGAAGCGGGCGACCGGGCTCGGGCTCGCGGCGAGGCGGCTATCGACGGCGGGAGCCGCTCCGACGCGTGGAGGCGCGAGTGTGCTCAGCGGTGGACCCTCGAGCGCCTATGCGCTAGGAACGCCGGCAGCTTGCCGTAACGTTCGGCGCTTTATAGTCGGGTCGGGGGGCCGGCGCAACCCGGCTGCCGGTTAGAATGCCGACCGCCCCTGCGACCGCGCCGAGGTGAGCATGCGCCTGTCCGTCGTCGTGCCCGCGTACAACGAGGAGGCGACCATCCGCGCGATCCTCGAGCGCGTGCGCGGCGCGCCGGGCGTCCACGAGACGATCGTCGTCAACGACTGCTCGACCGACGGCACGCGCGCCATCCTCGAAGGGCTGAGCTGGCCTGGACTGGTCGTCCTGCACCACGAGCGAAACCAGGGCAAGGGCGCGGCGATCCGGACCGCGCTGAGCGCCGTCACTGGCGACCTGGTCGTCATCCAGGACGCCGACCTCGAATACGACCCGCACGAGTTCGGCCGGCTCATGCAACCCATCCTCGACGGCCGCGCCGACGTGGTCTACGGGTCGCGCTTCCTCGGTCGCCCGCGGAAGATGACCTTCGTCCAATGGGTCGGCAACCGTTTCTTGACGCTGACGACCAACCTTCTGTACGGCACGGCACTCACCGACATGGAGACGTGCTACAAGATGATCCCGGCTGACCTGGCGCGCGCGCTCGACCTGCGCTGCCGCCGGTACGACGTCGAGCCGGAGATTACCGCCAAGCTACTGCGCGCCGGCTACCGCATCGTCGAAGTGCCGATCTCGTACGAGGGGAGGAACGAGCAGGCCGGTAAGAAGATCCGTTGGACCGACGGGATCCCCGCGCTCCGGGCGCTGCTGCGCTGCCGCTTCGGGGCCGCCAACGCGATGCGGCCGGTCGTGCCGTCGACCGGCCCTGTGCTCTGAAGGCCGGTCGGGTCCACGCACGATGGAAAAAGTACTATTGACCGCCTGAGAAGGTGAGGGCTACTATGGCGCGACTCGGGGCGGTGCCGCCGCGCGTCGTGGCCATCCGCACGGACCACCCGCAGGAGACTGAAGGAGATCGGACACGAGCATGAGGAAACCACTCCCTAGGGCGCTGAAGCTGGCCAGCGCGGGCGCGGCGATGGTGGCGCTCGGCGCGTTTCCGACCGTGAACGTCGCGGCGCGCGAGGCGCAGGCGACGCGGCCGCAACTGAACAGCGGCATCGTGGTCCAGAACCTCAGCACCACGAGCCCCGCGAACCTCACCATCACGATGGTCAACAGCGACGGGACCGCCGCGCTAACCGTGACCGACACGAACCCGCTGGCGGCCGGCGCCTCCCGGAACTACTACGTGCCGGTGAATCCGCTCTTCGCTGGCCTGCCCGACGGGTTCAACGGTGGTGCCGTCATCGACTCCGATCAGCCGATCGCGGCGTCCGTCAACCTGGCGTCGGCTTCTGACGCCGGCGGCTCGGACGCGGACCCGTACCGTCTGACCACCTACACGGGGTTCGCGTCGACCGACGCGGCACAGACGCTGTACTTCCCGGAGGTCACCCGGTACGGCGGCTACAACAGCGTCCTGTCGATCCAAAACGCCGGCTCGGGCACGACGAACGTGACGGTCACCTACCGCGACTCGAGCGGTAACCTGATCTCGAACCCGGGCTGCACGACGACGGCGTCGATCCCGGCGAACGCGTCCGCGTCGTTCAAGCAGGCCGACTGCACGGGCCTAGGCAACACGTTCAACGGCGCCGCGGTCGTGACCGCCGACGCGGGCGGCAAGATCGCCGGCGTCGCGATCAAGGCGAACTCGTTCACCAACTCGTCGACGTCGCAGTTCCTCGACTACAACGGCATGGCGACCGGGGCGAAGAAGCTGTACGTGCCGAAGGTCGTCAACGGCTACTACGGGTTCGACGGCGCGATCATCATCCAGAACCTCGACTCGTCGACGTCGACCCAGGTCGTCGTGACGTACACGTTCGGCAGCACGACGAAGACGGTCACGCGCACGGTCAACCCGCAGGCGTCGGTCACGCTCTTCTCGCCGAACGTGGTCGCCGACGACAACTCGGCGCTGCCGACTGGCTCGGGCTCGGCGATCATCACGTCGTCGGCGACCAACATCGTCGCGACGGTGAACGAACGGAACGACACGCTCGGCTTGGCGGATACCTACCGCGCGTTCGTCGACGGCACGCAGACCACCAAGCTGTCGTTCCCGTCGATCAACTCCGCCTACTACGGCTTCACCAGCGGCCCCGCGATCCAGAACACCGGCAGCTCGGCCGCGACGTGCACGATCACCTTCACCGGCACGGTGACGGGCCAGGCGGGCACGGTCACCAAGACCATCACCACGCCTTCGATCCCGCCCAACGGAGGCCAGTTCCAGCAGAACGCCTACTCGATGGGCCTGCCGGCCGACTTCAACGGCTCGGCGAGCGCGACCTGCACCCAGCCGGTGTTCGCGATCTCGAGCCTTGCGTTCCTGACCTCGATCGACACCCGCTACGGCACGAAGTACGGCGACAGCGAGTCGATCGTCAACGCGCTGAACCTATCCTGATTTCCTGGCGTTAGCAGCGCACGAGACGCCGCGGCCCACCGCCGCGGCGTCTTTTGCATGCCCAAGGAGCGTGATGGTCGTCGAAGAGCTGGAGCACGTGCTGGATCGGGTGCTCCCGGACGGCGGCTTCAAGGACTTCCTGCGCCGCCAGTACCGTCGGCGGCACAACCCATACCACGCGCTCGACCCGCTGGTCGCCCGGGCTGAGCCGCAGCCCGACGGCACGCTGCTCGTCGAGATGAAGGACGGCACCCGGCTGAAGGGGCCGCGGGACGACTTCGTCTACCGCGTCTTCGAGATGGCGGTGCCCGAAAAGATCCCGACGCTGCTGCCGTACGGCCACTGGTCGATCTTCTTCGTCGTCCTGGCGGAGGAGTTCGCCAGGGACGTCTACGGCCTGACCGGGAGCGTTGGCCCCGGCGATGTCGTCGTGGACCTCGGCGGCCACATCGGCGGTTTCACCGTCCGAGCGGCCCGCCAGGTCGGACCGACCGGGCGGGTGATCTCGATCGAGGCGGCGCCCGAGAACTACCGGCTCCTGACAGAGAACGTCGCGCTCAACGGATTCGCGAACGTCGTCGCGGTGAACAAGGGCGTCTGGAGTCGGAAGACGAGGCTCGAGCTGAAGCTGTCGGGCCTGAGTGGCGGCCACTCGCTCGAGGAGCGCTACCAGAACGTCCACGAGCGCGGCGACGTCGAGGTCGTCGAGGTCGCCCCGCTAGACGACCTGCTCGCCGATCTCGGCGTCGCGCGGGTCGACTTCGTGAAGATGGACATCGAGGGCGCCGAGCTCGAGGCGCTCGAAGGCATGCGCCGAACGCTCGCGTCGAGCCACCCCCGGCTGGCGATCGCGGCGTACCACCGTGTGGACGGAGCCCCGACCTACCCCCGTGTGGTCCGGTTCCTACGGGAGCTTGGCTTCGACGCCCGCGCCCGCGCCGGCATCGTGTACGCTCGCAAGCGGGGCTGACGAGGAGCGCAGCAGCAGTCCGAGGCCGCCGCCGGCCAGCTCGGCGACGACTGTCCAGAGGCGGTGGACGAGAGCGGCGGACGTGGCGGCCGGCAGCCCCACGTGCGGCGCTAGCAGCAGCGTGAGGGCGACGTCCCGCACGCCAAGGCCGAACGGCGTGAGCGCGACGAGCCCGGCGAGTGTGGCCAGCGCCATCGCCGCGAGCACGGCCGGGAAGAGCGCCGGCTCGACCGGCTCCACCGCCGCGACGAGCAGCCACAGCGCCGCGCCGTAGAGCAGCCAGTTGACGAACGCGCAGCCGAGCGCGAGGGCGATCGGCGTGGCCCGTCCCAGACGCTGGGCGGCGACGAGGAAGGCGGCGAGCAGCGCGGCCGCGAGGAGAGGACCGGCGGCGACGAACCCGCCGAGCGCCAGCACGACGACACCACCCGAGAGCGCGATCAGCCCGAGCTCCAGACCGACGCCGAGCAGGCCCGATCGTCCCCGCGCAGTCGCGCCGGAGAGATAGATCCGGCTCGCGTACTGCGTCACCGCGCCGAGCCCGTACTTGGCGACCGACGAGAGCAGCCAGGCGACGAGCGCCTCGCGGCGACCGATCGAGCCACCGCAGGCGGTCAAGACCGCGTGCCAGAACGCACCGGCCACGAGGTTAGAGAGCAGGATCAGCAGCAGCGCGGCCCCGTCGAGCTCCCACCGGGACGCCGCGAGCGCGCTCGCGACCGCCGGCAGCTGGCGCCAGACGAGCGACGCCATCACCGCGGCCGACCCGAGCAGAACGACGCGTGGGACCCAGCGCAGGAGGTGCCGTGCTGCCGGACGGGCGGTCGGCGGCACGCGCTGCCATTCGGCGAGCCGCTCGATCACCCCGCGGCCACCTGTCGGTACAGCGCCAGCGTTGCGTCGGCGGCGCGCTCGGGTGTGAAAAGGCGCGCCCGCTCGTAGCCCCGCGCGATCAGCTCGCGCCGGCAGGGCTGGTCACGGATGGCGCGCTCGAGCAGCGCGGCCAGCTCGGCGTGGTCGAGCGTGTCCGTCATCGTCAGCGCGGCGTCGCCGACGACCTCCGGCAGGGCGCCGCCGCGAGAGGTGACGACCGGTGTGCCACACGCCATCGCCTCGATCGGCACCATACCGAAGCCCTCGTGCAGCGAGGGGAACGCCGTCGCCGCCGCGCCCCGGTACAGACCGGGCAGGTCGTCGTCCGGCACCGAGCCCGTGAAGACGACGTCGCCCACCAGGCCCTCGGCTTCGACGACGGCTGGCAGCTCGCCGTCCTGGCCCTTCTGGTAGACACGCCCGACCAGCACCAGCTTGTCCACCACCCCGCGGCGGCGCAGACGGGCGAAAGCGCGCACGAGCGTGGTCAGGTTCTTCTTCTTCGAGATGCTGCCGACGTGCAAGACGTAGGTGCCGTCGATCGCGTACCGGCGGCGGACCGCCGCGGGGTCGCCGGCGGTAGGGGTGAAGATCGGCGCATAGGAGTCGTAGACGACGGTCAGCTTGTCTGGTGGAAGCCGGTAGCTCTCGGCCAGCTCGGCGGCCGCGCAGTGGGAGATGGTCACGACGCGGGTGGCGGCGCGTAGCGCCAGCGGCTGGACGTAGCGCCAGTACCAGACCTCGGCGCGCGGGAAGAGCTCGGGATGGCGGAGCGTCGTGTCGTCGTGGACCGTCACCACCGCTGGGCACGGTGCGCCGGCGATCGTCAGGTTCTTGACGTGGTGGACGAGTGTCGCGCCCCAGGCGCGCAGGAAGACCGGCAGCAGCGTCTGCGCCCACAGGCGCGATCGCAGGCCGGCGATCGGTCCCGAGACGAGCTGGTCGACGTTCGGGTAGCGGGCCAGAGTCGGCTCGGGGCGCGTGAGGACGACGGCGTACGCGCTCTCCCGGTCGCGCGAGAAGAGCGCGTGGAGCAGGTTGAGCGTCGCGGATCGCCCGCCGCCGGTGACGTCGATGCCGAGCGCCTCGATCGCTACCCGCACGCGCCGGCCTCGCGGTACAGCTCGACGAACGTGCGGGCCACCGCGGCCCAGTTCAGCCGCTGCTCGATCAGCTGGCGCGCGGCGCGGCCCATCCGCGCCCGCTCGGCCGGGGCGGCCAGCAGCCCGCCGACCGCCTCGGCCAGCGCCACGGCCGAGCGCTGCGGTACCAGCCGCCCGTGCTCCCCGTCGGCCAGCACCTCGGCGATGCCCCCCGCGTCGGTCGCGACAATCGGCAGCCCGGCTGCCATCGCCTCCAGCATCGCCGTCGGCAGGCCGTCCACGTTGCCGGCGTCGTCGGCGATCGAGGGCAAGGCGAAGACGTCCGCCGCGGCCATGTACGTCGGGACCTCGGTCGACGGCACGAGCCCGGGCATCTGGACGGCATCGGCCACGCCCAGCTGGTCCGCGAGCGCGGCGAGCTCCCCCGCCAGGACGCCGCTGCCGGCCAACACGAGCACGGCGCCAGGCGCGCGGCGGCGGATCTCGGGCATCGCCCGGATCAGGTAGCTGAAGCCCTTCTTGTAGACGAGCCGGCCGAGCGCGAGCACCACCGGCACGTCCGGGCCGATCCCCAGCCGCTCCCGCAGGCGGCGGGCTGGCTCCTCGCGGCCGACGAAGCGCTCCGGCGATGCTCCCCAGAGCACGACGCGGGCACGGGCAGGGGCGGCGCCGAGCTCCACCGCCCGTCGCCGCAGGTCGGGGCTGCACGCGGTCACCACGTCCGCCGCGCCGAGGGCCCAGCCAGCGATGGCGCCCAGAGGTGGCGCCTTCTCGGCCAGGTAGACGTCCGAGCCGTGGAGCGAGATGACGAACGGTCGGGCTAAGGCGCGGGCGACCGCCGCGCCGATTGGCCCGTTCGGCAGTACCCAGTGGGCGTGGACCACGTCGCACCCATGGCGGGCGGTGAGCCTTTCGAGCCAGGCGAACCCGGCCAGGGCGTACGGCGCGGCCATCGCGTAGGCCGGGTACCTCAGCCGTCGGTCGCCCTCCAGCGCCTTCGCGTAGCCCATCACCCGTAGCCGATCGTGCGGCGCGTAGGGGAAGCGGTGCTCGTGGACGCCAGGCGAGCCGGCGCGGCGCGGCGTGCCGTCGTCGGGCATCAGGACGTGGACGTCGTGGCCGAGCCGCGCGATCTCGACCGCGAGCGACTCGACGAACGTCCCGGCGATGTCCCCCTCGAACCGCGGGTACGAGGAGGTCAGCATGGCGACCTTCACCCTTCTCCGGGCGCCTTCCGGAGCAGGAAGTTGAACGACGGCGCGAAGAGCGCAAGCGCAAGCGCGAGCAAAGGTCGCGGCAGGCGGCGGGCGAGCCCCATACCTGGCTCGCCCGCCGTGTGGAACCGCACAGGGTCGCGCACCAGCACCGGGTTCAGGTCGACCACCTCGAAGCCGCGCAGCAACCGCGTGAGCTGCCAGCGCGTCCGCAGCCGTTCCTCGTACGGTGGACGCCCGGCCCAGCGGAGCAGCCGGTTGAGCGCGCGCCTTGGCAGCCAGTGCACCACGTACATGCGCAGGTGCGGCTCGTATAGCCGCAGGGCGTTCGGCCCGCTGAAGAAGCAGACACCACCGGGCTTCAGCAGGCGGTGGATCTCGGCCACGAGGCAGTCGGCGTTGGCGACGTGCTCGTAGACGTGCGTGCAAACCACCACGTCGGCGCAGCTCGAACGCAGCGGCGATCGCGTCGCGTCGGCGACGACGTGGTGGAGGTTGGGCGCACCGGCGCGGCCGCGCGCGAAGGCGACGCCGTCCCGGTCCACGTCGCAGGCCACGACGCGCTCGAACCGCTCGGCAAGGCGCGCGGCGATGATTCCGCTGCCGCACCCCACGTCCACGCAGGTCGCGTGGGCGAGGTCGCGGCCATCGCAGGCGTCGAGCACGGCGAGGATCTTGGCCGCCTTCTCGCCGCGCGAAGCCTCGTCCACCAGGCGCGGCCAGGCCGCGCGGTAGCGTTCGGCGGCTGAAAGGGCCATGGGCGCCCATGATGGCACACGACGCCTGGCGCTCACCCCTGACCCCCTCGCCCCGATTCAGGACCGCGGTGGGCCGGGTGGGCGCCGCTCGACTCCGTATACTGTCCGGAGCGTGAAGCTGATCGTGCAGATCCCCTGCCTCGACGAGGCGGAAACGCTGCCGCGGGTCGTGCGCGCCATCCCACGCCAGATCCCCGGCGTCGACGTCGTCGAGGTGCTGGTGGTCGACGATGGCTCGACCGACGGCACCGTCGAGGTGGCCAGGCGGCTCGGCGTCGACCACATCGTCCGGCACGTCGGGAACAAGGGGCTGGCGCAGGCGTTCCGGACAGGCCTCGACGCATGCCTCCGGCTCGGCGCGGACCTGATCGTCAACACGGATGGCGACGACCAGTACCCGGCCGCCGACATTCCCCGGCTGATCGCGCCGATCCTCGAGGGGCGGGCGGAGATGGTGATCGCCGACCGTCAGACGTCGACGATCCAGCACTTCTCGCCGAGCAAGAAGCTGCTCCAGCGGCTTGGGAGCTGGGCTGTGCGGCGCGTCTCGCGGACGGAGGTTCCCGATGCGCCGAGCGGCTTCCGAGCCTACAGCCGGGAGGCCGCGCTGCGGCTCAACGTCGTGACGACGTATTCCTACACCGTCGAGACGTTGATCCAGGCGGGCGTGCGGCGAACGGCGATCGCCTACGTGCCGGTCAGGGTGAACGAGCAGACCCGCGGCTCCCGGCTGGTGCGCAGCAACGCGACGTACGTCAAGCTGCAGCTCGCCACGATCGTGCGCACGTACGCGATGTACGAACCGCTGCGGGTGTTCACCATCCTGGCCGTGCCGGTCGTCGCCGCGGGTCTCATCCTGGTTGGCCGCTTCCTGTACCTGTTCCTCTCCGGCGAAACGGGCCACGTGCAGTCGCTCGTCTTGGGCGCGGCGCTGCTGATCGTCGGCCTCCAGGTGCTGCTCAACGGCCTCCTGGCCGACCTGATCGCCGCGAACCGTCGTCTGGTCGAGGAAGTCCTGTACCGGCTGCGCCGGGCCGAGGCGGACGCGGCTGTCCAGCTACCAAAAGAGAACGAGATGGAGTCGCTCGATGCTGGGTACCCGGGAGATCCGCCAGACGCTGCCGCACCGCTACCCGTTCCTGCTGGTGGACCGCATCGTCGAGGTCTCTGAGGACCGTACCCACGCGGTCGGCATCAAGTGCGTCTCGGCCAACGAGCCGTTTTTCCAGGGGCACTTCCCGGACCTGCCGATCATGCCCGGCGTGCTGATCGTGGAGGCGCTCGCGCAGTGCGGCGGCGCGGCGCTGATGTCCGGTCTCGAGAGCGAGGGCAAGCTGGCGATGCTCGCCGGGATCGACGGCTTCCGCTTCCGCCGGCCGGTCGTGCCCGGCGACACGCTGCGGCTCGACGTGAAGCTGGCGAAGCTGCGCGGCCCGATCGGCAAGATCGAGGCGCGCGCGACGGTCGACGGCCAGCTCGTGGCCGAGGGAGAGATCACGTTCGCCATCGCCGACAAGAAGGCGGTCGGCGGGTGAGCCAGGCCGCGAGGGTGGGCTGACGGACGCATCGCCCTTTCGCCGCCGACTGCCCCACGGGTGGGCGCCGCGACGGCTGGTTGTGGTGAAGACCTGCTGTCTGGGGGACGCACTGATGGCCACCCCGGCGATCGCCGCGCTGGCGCGGTCGTTCCCCGGCGCGCGCGTCGACGTCGCCACCGGTCCCTGGTCGCGTCCCGGCCTGGCGCGCAACCCGCACGTCGGATGCCTGCTCGACAGCGAGGCGCTCATCGGCGGCCGGACCCCGACCCCGCGGATGCTGCTCCGCGCGGCGGCCCGACTCCGGCGCGGCGCGTACGACGGCGCGGTCGTCCTCGAGCGAGGGTTCTGGCTCGCACTGCTGCCGTTGCTCGCCGGGATCCCCGTGCGCGCCGGGTTCGACAGCGGGGGGCGCGGCCTGACGCACACGCTGCCCGTCGGCGTGGCGGGCGTACGCCACGAGGCGGAGCGCTACCTGGCGTGCGCGCGGAGGGTCGGAGCGACGGTGCTCGTGCGCCGGATGGTCTTCGAGCCCGGCGACGAGGCGCGGGCGGCGGCGGCGCTCGCCCTGGCCTCCGTCCGCCCCGCGGGACGGCCGTACGCGGTGCTCCATCCCGGCGGCGGGACGAACCCGGGCATGCGGCTGGACGAAAAGCGGTGGCCAGCCGAACGGTTCGCCGCGATCGCGGATCGGCTGGCGGCCGACGGCGTGACGCCGGTGGTCGTGTGGGGACCGGGCGAGGCCGAGGTCGGCCAGCGCCTTGTCCGGGCGGCACGGCGCGCGCCGGCCGTCGTCGGCGACGCGCTAAGCCTCGCGGGCGTCGGCGCGCTCGCGGCCGCGGCGCGCGTGTACGTCGCCAACGATAGCGGCCCGACGCACGTCGCGCTCGCGGTCGGCGCGCCGACGGTGGCGGTGTTCGGGCCCAGCGACGAACGGCGCTACGGGCCGTTCGGCGACTGGCCCGACGGAACGCCGATCGGCGAGGCGGTCGCGAACCCGCGGCTCGATCCGGCTGACCCGCGCGGCCCCTGGCTGACCCGGTCGGTCGAGGCGGTTGGCGTCGACGACGTGTGGGCGGCGGTCGAGCGGGTCGTGGCGCGCGCGGAGAAGTGGCGTGGCCGCTAACCGCCTCCGCCTGTCGCTGCGCCGGGGGCTCTTGGCGGGGGTCGGCTGCCTCGCCGGGGCGCTGGAGCGCGGCGAGCGCGGAAGGGCGCGGCGTAAGCTGCTGGTGATCCGGCCCGACCATCTCGGCGACGTGCTGATGACGACCGCGGCGCTCGCCGCGCTGCGGACGTCGGAGCCGACCGCCGAGGTCACGGCGCTCGTCGGGCCGTGGTCGGCCGACCTACTGCGGCGCAACCGCGACCTCGATCGCGTGCTCGTCTACCCGTTCCCGTGGTTCGATCGACGCCCGGCCGGGCTGATCGACCGGTACGCCTCGGCAGTCAGATTGGCGGCGTCGCTGCGGCGCGACCGTTTCGACCGGGTGTACGTGTTGCGGCCGGACCACTGGTGGGGGGCGATGGTCGGGGCGCTGGCGGGCATTCCCGAGCGGGTGGGGTACGCTACCGCGGAGAACCGTTCGCTCCTGACGCGCGCGTACGCGCCCCCGGGGCGCGAGCACGCGGTTCGGAGCGCACTGCGCCTCGTCGCCGGAGAGAACGCGGCCCGGTATGCGGTGCCAGGGTGTCCCCCGATGCGCTTCTGCCCCGGCCCTGCCCACCGCCGTTGGGCCGAGGCCGTCCTCACGGACGCGGCCGTCGCGGCCGGGTCCCCGCTGGCAGTCGCGCACCCTGGGGCGAGCACCCCGCTCAAGCGCTGGCCGGCCGACCGGTGGGCGGTGGTGCTGGACCACTTAGCGGCGGACGGCGTGGCGGTGGTGCTGGTCGGCGGTGAGGGCGACCAGCCCGCGCTGGAGGCGATCGCGGCGCAGATGCGGGCGCGGCCGCACGTCGTCGGCGAGGTGCCCGGCCTCGGCGAGCTGGGTGCACTGCTGGCCAGGGCGTCGTTCGCGCTCGGGATGGACAGCCTGCCGATGCACCTGGCGACGGCGGTGGGGACCCCGACGCTGCGGCTGGTGGGGCCAGCCGACGAGGCGGTGTTCGGCCCCTGGGGCGACCCGCGCCAACACCGCGTCGCCCGGGCGCCGGGGACGGCGCCGGATCCCGACTGGTTCGGGAGCCCGGCCTCCTCGGGCCCGCACCCGACGCTCCTTGCCCTGTCCGTCGGTGCCGTGGTGACCGAGCTGGCGCGGTTGCGGGAGGCGCTCGAGTCGTGAGCGAGCGGTTCCGACGCATCCTGGTCGTCAAGCTGCGCGACCTCGGCGACCTCGTGCTGACCACGCCGGCGCTCGCGGCGCTGCGCGAAGCGCAGCCGAACGCGAGGATCGACCTGCTCGCGCAGCCGGTGGCGGCGGAGCTGGTCCGCGGTAGCGGGCTCGTCGACGAGCACCTTCGGGTGCCTCGCGCGGCGCTCGAGGCGGCAGCGCGGCGTGGACCGAGCGGCTGGATCTTCCTGGCGGCGCTCACCGGCGCGCTGCGGCGGCGCGGCTACGATGCCTGCGTGCTACTCGAGCATCTCATCACGCGGCCCGGGGTCACGAAGTATGCCGCGCTCACGCTGGCCTCCGGCGCACCGCGGCGCTTCGGCCTCGACAACGGCCGCGGCTGGTTCCTGACCGACCGCGTGCGCGACGACGGCTTCTCGGCCAGGCCGGAGGCGGCACACTGGCTGTCGGTCGTCGGGCTGCTCGGCGCCGACACGCGGGCGCGGCCGGCCCGGATACCCACGGCCCCGGCCGACGAGCGGCACGCCGAGGAGCTGCTAGCGGGACTGGCCCGGCCGCTCGTCGCGCTCCACCCCGGGTCGGGCGGCTACGCCCCGGCGCGCCGCTGGCCGCTCGAACGGTTCGAGCGGGTCGGCGTCGAGCTGGCACGGCGCGGCCTCGGGCTCGTCGTCGTCGGGAACGAGGCGGATCTGAACGGGCGCCTGGCGTGTGCGACCGGCGCGCGGGACCTCACCCGCCGGACGACGGTCAGGCAGCTTGCCGCGGTCTTGGCGCGCGTGGACCTACTCGTAACGAACGACAGCGGCGTGATGCACGTCGGGGCAGCGGCGGGCGCGAGGATCGTCGCGCTGTTCGGCCAGACCGACCCGCGCGCCTGGGGGCCGTACTATGGGGTACCGTCCGGCCAGGGGCGCGCGGTGGTCGTCGAGCTGCCGCTGCCGTGTCGGCCCTGCTTGTACCGCGGACACGAGCTCGGCTGGCGCCACGGGTGCGCGACCCGGGAGTGCCTGGAGCTGCTGTCGGTCGGTCGGGTGCTCGCCGCGTGCGAGCAGCAGCTCGCACGGTCGGCTAGTGGATCACCACCGCGAGGACGGCCAGGACGACGAAGGCAACCAGCGCCAGCAGGCCGATCTGACGCAGGTCCCTGAGGATGTACCGGTACTCGGTCTCGGCGTCGAGCGCGGGCTGTGCCGAGCGCGCGAAACGCGCCGCCGGGCTGGTGCCGCGCAGCGTCGGCCGCAACGGTCGGGCCGCCGACGCCGGGGCGGCGGCGCCGACGCTCGTCTCTTCGCCCAATGGTTCGACCGCACGCTCGCTCGGCGGCGGTGGGACGTTCGGAGTGCGGTCCCGCCGTCGCCGACCTGTGCGCTGCAAGTGCCCAGGAGGACGACGCTTCGGCATAACCAAGCCATTATAATCGGCAGCCCAACCGTCCCTGGAGGACGCGGCGTGGCTCGCCGAGGCACACCGCGCGTCGGAAGAAAGCATTGAGCGATCTCGACGGGCTCATCGCCGGCTACGGCTCGCTCCCGTGGCTAATCGTGCTCGTCGCGCTTCTGTTCCTGCTGATGATGCACCTGCGGCTTCGAGCCCAGGTAGCGCGGATGCAGCGCCACTACCATCGCCTGGTGCGCAACGGCGGCGGGACGTTGGAGGAGGTGCTCGAGCGGCACCTCGACCAGGTTGAGGGCATGAGCGAGCGGGTCGACGAGATCGACCGGCTATGCGAGGAGATCGAGCGACGGCTCGAAGGCGCGGTCCAGCGGGTTGGGCTCGTGCGCTTCAACCCGTTCAGCGACACGGGAGGGGACCAAAGCTTCTCGATCGCGCTGCTCGACGGCCGCGGCGATGGCATCGTCATCAGCTCGCTCTTCAGCCGCAGCGAGACGCGCGTCTTCGCCAAGCCGATCCAGGCGGGGCAGTCCAAGTACAACCTCACCGCCGAGGAAGAGGAGGCGATCCAGCTCGCTCACGGCGCGCGGCCAGCCGCGCCACTGCGCTGATCGCAGCGCGCGGCGAGACGCTTAGCTCGTCGCGCGGTACAGGGTGATCGGCACGTCGAAAGGGCGCGCACCGGACGGCGGTGTCTCCATCGTCGAGTCCGCTTCGAGGAGTCCGGTTCGCCAGCGCGCCTGTGGGTGCCAGACTCGCCCCCACTGCTCGAACGGCCGCTGGTCGTTCGGGTCGCGCAGCCGCAGCCAGTAAACGGGACGGCCAGCGGCCGCCCACTCCGCCAGCGGGCCGCGCAGCCGGTCGTCGTTCACCTGGTCGTTGAAGAGGACGAACGAGGTGCGGCCGCCGAAGAACTCGACTGGCGCCGAGAGCCGCCACCCGACCAGGTCGTCGTCGAAGATCACCACGCCGCGCGGATCGACGCTGGCCGCGATCGACGAGACGAGCCCCGGACTCCCCGCGTATTCCCGCAGTCCGATGAGCGGCCGGCTGGCGCCGACCGACGCCGTGACGACCACGAAGGCGAGCGCGAGCGGGGTCAGGACGGGAGCGAGCCGGCTCGGTTCGCGCAGCGCGCAGCGCCAGTCGGTCACCCGACCGGCGAGCCAGCTCGACAGAAGGCTGGAGAACAATACGGCTCCCGGGATGACGATCGGCAGCCAGCGGCGCGCCGCCCACGGGAAGTCGGGCGAGATGCGCGGCTCGGCCATGACCAGCAGTGCCTCGAGTGCCACCACGGCCATCAGCAGGGCGGCCGCGGCGTCCCTCAATCGCCGCAGCGCGACGATGTACCCGACGATCCCCAGCAAGATCGCGAGCGGCGGCAGGTACCAGCCCAGGCGCGGGAACCACTGGGCGGTGTTGCGCACGAATTTCTGCGTGTCGGCGGGCGCGGCGGCGACGGTGCCCCAGGGATCGAGCGGGCGAACGTACCAGCCGTAGATCGCGACCACCACGATCGCGGCGGCGGCGGCGAGCCAGAGAGCGTCGGCCTGTCTGAGCGCGGTCGACGCCAGCCAGGCGCGGCGCGCCGGCGCGCGTCCGAACCAGGCGACCCCGGCCGCGGAGCCGACGCCGAACAGCACCACCGCAACCACGTAGGGCGTCGACGGAAGGGCGCGCACGTAGACGGTGTAGGTGTACTCGGCGGCGAAGATCGCGGCGTGAACGGCGGCGTGGACGAGCAGCACGGCGTAGCCGAGCACGAACCAGGCGTGCTCGCGTCGAAGCCCGCCCGAAGCCCAGAGCCACCCGAGGAACAGGGCGACGACCGCCGGCACGACGACGATGTCCACCTTCGCCAGGTGGATGAGCCCAAGCAGCGCGCCGGCCGCGAACGCGACCGCGCGCGAGTGGACCGCCAGCGCTACCGCGAAACACAAGACGCTGCCGAACACGCCGATCTGAACCAGCAGCTCGGCGGCCGGGTAGCGGCCGAACCAGTTCTCCGCCGGGTTCGCCAGTAGCAGGAGCGCGGCCAGGCCGCCGGCCGCGGTGCCGCCCCAGCGGCGCGCCAGGGTGACCACACAGGCGATGCCGACGAGCGCCAGCACGGGCGGTGTGCCGAACAGACCGGTCACGCCGCCGAGGGCGAACCCGATGGCCATCGCGGCGGGGAGCAGGTGGACGCCGTGCGGGACGACCCAGCCTCTGGTGGCGTCGACGATGTAGAAGCCGATCAGACGGCTGCCCTGGCCGAACGGATCGACCGGCTCCCGGAACAGCGCTGCTCGGGCGGTGGGCGATAGCGAGCTCATGTCGTGATCCCACCAGACGACGGAGCCGCTCCGGCCGATGTGGATCGCGGCATTCACGTAGACACCGGGGTCGAGTCCACCGAGCAGGTACTCGTGCGGCCTTTCGAGGAGCGCGGCTCCGGCCACCAAGAGCAGCAGGCCTCCGACGACCGCGCCGATGCCGGGCCGCCCGAGCGGGACGCGCCGTCGGATGCGGCTGGCGACGGCGACGGCGAGCAACAGCCCGGCGCCGAGCGCGGCGATGGCGCCCAGGCGACCGAAAAGACCCAGCTCGGCCAGCAGCAGCGCCATCCAGCTCGCGCCTCCGACGAACAGCGCGGCCGCCACGACGACGAGCTCCAGGCGGTCGACGCACGCACGCGCGGTCGGGGAAGGCGCCGCGTCAGGTGCCAGACCGTCGCGCGGCTGCCGACGCTCGGCGATCAGCGCCCGATCTCCCCCGGTCAACCCGGCACCCCCGGCAGGATTCGAACCCGCGACCTCCTGGTCCGAAGCCAGGCGCTCTGATCCACTGAGCTACAGGGGCGTACGCGCCATTATAGATGCGACGCCGGCGCGTCTCCCTGGCCGTTTAGGCGGCGAAGGCGCGCTCGAACTCGGGGTCGCCGGAGATGCGCAGGAACGCCGCGACCACGCGCGGGCAGAAGTGCGACTCGGCGCAGCGCGCGATCTCAGCGCGCGCCTCGGCGATGGTCAGGCGCCGCCGGTAGGGTCGATCCGACGTCATGGCGTGGAAGGCATCCGCCACCGCTACGATGCGGGCGGCCAGCGGAATCGCCTCGCCGGCCAGGCCGTCGGGGTATCCGCCGCCGTCGTACCGCTCGTGGTGGTGCCGCACGGCGGCGACTGTGTCGGGCGGAAGCGGCAGCGTCGCCAGGAGCTGCTGGGCGACGACCGGGTGCCGGCGCATCTCGTCCCACTCGTGCGGGTCGAGCGGGCCGGGCTTCAGCAGCACCGCGTCGGCGACCGCGATCTTGCCGACGTCGTGCAGCAGCGCCGCCATGCGCACCGCGTCGACGTCGGCGTTGGTCAGACCGAGCTCCCGGGCAACCAGGACGGCGCATTCGGTCACGGCCTCGGAGTGCGCGCTCGTCGCCTGGTCGCGCGCCTCCAGCAGCGCCGCGATCGTGTTCACGACCGCGCTGCGGAGCGAGCGGAGCTGCGCCTGGAGCCGCTCGACCTGCCGGAGATGAACGTTGAGCGCCTGCTCGAGCCCTCGGACGGTCTCCGGACCCATCTCGGCTGGTCTCCTGCGCCCGTTCGGGGATTCGAGTTGGAGTCGCATGGGACCGGGCCATCCTAGGGGGACCAAAAAATGCCAGTCAATGCGGGGAACCCCTAAAGCGGCCTACAGCAGGTGGGCGGCACGCGCGACGGCGGCCGCTCGACGCCCGGGCTGCTGGCCGCTGGATGGACCAGACCGGCGAGGTGGCTGACGTCGTTCCAGCCCACCAGCGTCCGGCTGTCGCCCCGAAGGTCGACGCGGCAGACGCCAGCGTTGTCGAGCTCGATCCGGCGCGAGGCGAGCAGGTCGGCGTCGAGCACCCAACAGAGGAAGGCCCGGAGCGCGCCGCCGTGGCTGACGACGAGCACCTGCTCGTCTGGATGGGCCGCTGCGATCTCCTTGATCGCGCCAACCACCCGCGCCTGGAGCTCGCGCCGGGTCTCGCCGCCCGGCGGCGCGCGGTTCGCCAGGTCGGCCTCCACCCACGCGACCGCGGCTGGCTCGGCGGCGCGCAGCTCGTCCCAGCTCCGCCCCTGCCAGGCGCCGAGGTGGACCTCGCGCAGACCGACCATCGGCCTCAGCGGCACGTCCCGGTCGGCGACGACCGTCGTCGCCGTCTCCCAGCAGCGGCTCAGGTCGCTCGAGTACGCCGCCGCGAACGGTTCGTCACGCAGCCGCCCGCGCAGGCGGGCGGCCTGCGCGCGGCCGAACTCGCTCAGCGGCACGTCGGTCTGCCCTTGCAGACGACCGTCGTGGTTCCAGGCGGTTTCGCCGTGCCGAACGAGCACGAGGTGGGTCACGCGGCGGCTCGCTCGACCAGGTCCTTCGCGGCCGCCAGCACCGCGTCGGGCTCGATCGTCTCGATGCAGCGGCACGCGACTGGCCGCTCTTGTGCGCCCGCGCACAATCGGCAGCGGTGAGCCGGCTCCACCACTTGCACCCGCGGCCCCCACGGTGCCCAGCGGGCGGCAAGCGTCGGCCCGAACAGCACCACGCTCGGCGCGCCGACAGCGCCGGCCAGGTGACTCACGCCGGAATCGTTGCCGACGTAGAGCGCCGCCCCGCGCAGTAGCCCGGCCAGCTCCGGCAGAGATAGCTCCTCGAAGACGCGGAGAGGGCCACGATCGAGGTCCAACAGGTCTTCGACGACGGCGCGGTCGGCGGGGCCGCCGACGACGACGACCGCGAGGCCGCGGGCGCGCAGCGCCGGGAGCATGGCGGCGAAGCGGTCGACCGGCCAGTTCTTCCGTGGGCTCCCGCTCCCCGGATGAACGACCACGTACGGCCGTTCCAGCCGCGGGATCGCGTGGCCCGTGCTCACGGTGGTGCGGTGGCGCCAGTGCGCCGCCGCGGACCTGGCTGCGCCGGCCACCGGCGCAACGACCGACAGCAGGTGCTCGGCGACGTGCCGGCCGGGCTCGGTCGGGAATGGGGGACCGGCCGCGAGCACGCGCCAGCCGGCGGCGCCCAGCCGCGCCGCGACCGATGGGTCGCGCATCAACACGACGACGTCGCCGCGGTCGGTCGGCAGTGCGCCGCCGTCGGCGAAGAGGCCCACCCAGGCGGGATCGTCGACGGAGTGCAGCTCGGCGAAGAGCTCGGGGGCCAGCGTGCCCGCGCCCGCGTTGCCGACGAGCCGGAGCGGCCCGCGTGCCTCGACGAGCGCCCGCAAGGCCGGCAGCGTCACGACGAAGTCTCCGAGCGCGCCGGCGCGCACGACCGTCAGCGTTGGCACAGCGCGATTGTACGAACGGTGTCCGCGTTGACGGTCCAAACGGGCCCTACCTATACTCCCCGTCGCGGGCCTCTAGCTCAACGGTAGAGCAGCTGACTCTTAATCAGCGGGTTCAGGGTTCGAATCCCTGGGGGCTCACCCAGTGCGCGCTCTCGTGGCCGGGGGAGCCGGCTTCATCGGCTCCCATCTGTGCGCGCGGCTTTTGGCCGACGGCCACGAAGTCGTCTGCGTCGACAACCTGGTGACCGGCGACGCCCGGAACGTCGCCGACCTCCGGAGCGACTCGGCTTTTCGGTTCGTCGAGCAGGACCTGATCGTCGCCCCGCCGGACGTCGGCGCCGTCGACGCCATCTTCCAACTGGCCAGCCCGGCCAGTCCACCCGGCTACATGCGGCGGCCGGTCGAGACGGCGCTCGTGAACAGCGTCGGCACGAAGCATCTGCTCGATCTTGCCAGGCAGCACGGGTCGCGCTTCCTGATGGCTTCCACCTCCGAGGCGTACGGCGATCCGCTCGAGCACCCCCAAAGGGAGACGTACTGGGGGAACGTGGACCCGATTGGGCTGCGCGCGTGCTACGACGAAGGCAAACGCTTCGGGGAGATGCTGACGTCGGTGTACTGGCGCACCTTCGGCGTCGACGCGCGGATTATCCGCATCTTCAATTGCTACGGCCCACACTCGGACCCCGACGACGGGCGGATCGTGCCGACGTTCGTCCGCCAGGCGCTGGTCGGCGAGCCGATTCCGGTCCACGGCGACGGCAGCCAGACCCGGTCGCTCTGCTACGTCGCCGACCTCGTCGAGGGCATGGTGCGCGCGATGTTCAGGCCGGGCACGACCGGCCAGGTGTTCAACCTCGGGAACCCAGACGAGCGGTCCGTCCGCGAGTTCGCCGAGCTGATCAATCGGCTGTGCGGCGGTCGCTCCGAGATCGTCTACCTCTCCGTGCCGGAGCGGGTCGGCGACCCGCAGCGGCGCTGCCCGGACATCACCAAGGCGAAGACCGAGCTCGATTGGGAACCGCGCGTGCCGCTGGAAGAGGGCCTGTCGCAGACGATCGCCTGGTTTCGGAGTCGGCTCGGCATACCGGCCTGAGCCGGCGCTAGCTCGCCGGCTTGCTCGACTTGCCTGTCGCGGCGTCGTAGAGCCGCTGGCGCAGCTCGGTGAGCGGCTTCAGAGCGTAGCGCGCGTCGTCGAGGTAATCGGTCGCGTCGCGCAGGTAGTTGGCGTCGCGGCCATCCTCCGGCGCGTGGCTGAAGGCGTCGCAGGCGTTGACGAGGCTACGCAGCCACCGCAGGAAGTACTCCTGGCAGCGCGCCGCCGCCTGCGGCGGCTGGAGTGCCTCGGCCTGCTCGAGCGCCTTGCGGAACTGCGCCCCGTACTGGCGGCCCAGCACGCGGGCGTTGACCGCCGCTACCTGCTTCTTGTTGCTCTTGACCTGGTCGAACAGCTGCTGCACGAGCGGCGCCCATTTCTTCTGCGCCTCCGCGGCGGCGTGGAGCGGCGCCGACTGGGCGCGGAGGTAGCTGGCGATCTCCTGGCGGGCGTGCTGGGCGCTGGAGGGGCGGGAGGCCATTCGTCCCCTGAAACAGTCGGCTGCGCTGGCCATTCTAGTGGGCGGGCCCCGCGGGCGTATACTCGGCGCGATGGCTGTCCTGACGACCGACGGAGCCCTGGTGGCGGTGGCGGACGGCCGCCGGGTAGGAGGTGGACCGTGCGCGCTCGTCCAGCGCCGGGTCGGGGGCCAGCCGATCGTGCACGGGACGTGCGTCTTGCAGCGCTACGCGACCGAGCCGACGCCGCTCGACGCCGGCGCGCCGCACCGCCTGGTCCTCCCCGACGGTCGAGCGGTGGATGTGCGGATCCTGAAGCACTCGCTGACGAGCTGCGGGCCGGAGATCGTCCGCTTCGAGGGCCCCGGGGAGCTTTAGATCCCTCGATCCGCGGTGTGTGCCGTCAGAGACACCGCACGCCGCCGGGCGGCCTAAAAGCCGCCGGCGCTATCGAGGGGCGTACGCGGTAGGTACGACGCGTTCGTGAAGCGCAGCGCGCGGGCCAGGTCGACGCGGCCGTGGCCGAAGTAGTCGTTACGACCGGTCGCGTCGTAGGCGCAGGACGTCGCGCCAGGGCAGATGGTGGGCTTGCTCGCCGACGCGAACAGGACGCCGAGCACGCGTCCGTTGTCGTACTCGGGGTGTGCGCTCAACAACAAGGCGGCGGACCCGGCGACCATGGGGCTGGCCATCGACGTCCCGCTCTCAAACCGGTACGACGACTCGGTCCAGGTGCTGAGGACCGACGTTCCGGGCGCGGAGAGCGCGACGTCCGAGCCGTAATTGGAGAACGGCGCGAGTTGATCGTTCGGATCGGTCGCCGATACCGCGATGGCCCCCGGCGACGCGGCGGGGTAGTACGGCACGTTCGTCGCGCCGTTGCCCGCCGCGGCGACGACGACCAGACCGGCGTTCCAGGCGCGCTGGACGGCGGCGTCGAGGACGGGGGAGTCGCCGGGCCCACCCAGGCTCATGTTGATGACCTGCGCGCCGTTGGCGATCGCCCAGTCGATGCCCGCGATGATCTGCGCGTCGGAGCCGTTGCCGGTGCAGTCGAGCACCTTGACCGGCAAGATCCTGACGTTCCAGGCGACGCCGGCCACGCCCACGGCGTTGTTGCCGACGGCCGCGACGATGCCAGACACGTGGGTGCCGTGGCCGAAGTCGTCCTGCACGGTCGTCGTGTTCGCGCAGCCGTCCTCGGCCACCTGCTGTGGGTCCTCGCCAAGCGTGTTCGTGCCGTCGGCGATGTTCGGGCTCAAGTCGGGGTGGGTCAGCTCGACGCCGCTGTCCAGCACGGCCACCTTGACCGACGGCGAGCCGGTAGTCGTGGACCAGGCGGCCGGCGCGTCGATCTTCGGCAGCCACCACTGCTGCGGGTACATCGGGTCGTTCGGCGTCACCTCCTGGACGGACCGGACGTAGCTGGGCGCGGCGGCGAGGACGTCCGGGTCACGCTGGAGGAGCGCTGCCGCTGCCGCCTCGCGCCCGGGCTGGACACGCAGCCTGTGCGTGCGGGACGCCGGGGTGCCGACGAGGGAGGCACCTGCGCGCCGGGCGACCGACCTCGCCTCCGCCCCCGGACGGGTCAGGACGAGCACCTCGCCGGAGCGGATCCGCCCCGGCGGCGGGGCGCCGAAGGTCGGCGCGGGCGAGGTCGCCGCCGCTGCCCAGAAGCCCATCAGCAGAGCGGTCGCGAGGGACAGGACCAGTCGGCCGATGTGCATTTGGTCGGTCGATGCTAGCGAAGCGCACTTCTGGCGCCCATAGAGCGTCGCGGTGAATCCGGGTTGCGGGCAGCCAGGTGTCCGTTATGATTCGTGGGCACGTTTCTGTTAAGGAAGGCTGCTTGCCAAAGATCCTCGTCGCGGACGACGACGCCTCGATCCGCACGCTGTTGTCAGATCTCCTCAAGGGTGAGGGCTACGACGTGTCGGAGGCGAAGTCCGGCGCTGAGGTGCTCGCGGCGGTTGGTCGGCCCGACAGGCCGGACCTGATCTTGATGGACGTCCGCATGCCGGAGATGACCGGCATGGAGGTCCTCCGTCGCTTGCGCGACAACAAGGCGGGCGTCGGCGTGCTCGTCATGACGGCCTACGGCACCTCGAACCTCGCCATCCAGTCGATCCAGCTCGGTGCCTACGACTACATCACCAAGCCGTTCGATCTGGATGAGGTGCTCCACGCCGTGCGCCGCTACTTCGAGCACCACACGCTCCAGGGCGAGGTGCAGAGCCTGCGGCGGCAGCTCGGCGCCCGCGACCCGGCCGAGAAAATGGTCGGTCGCAGCCCGGTGATGCTCGAGGTCTACAAGACCGTCGGCCGGGTGGCCGGGTCAGACGCCACCGTGCTCATAACGGGCGAGACGGGCACCGGGAAGGAGCTCGTCGCCGAGATCATCCACCAGAACTCGCCGTACCGGCAGGGCCAGCTCGTCAAGGTCGCATGCGCGACCCTGCCCGAGACGCTGCTCGAGAGCGAGCTGTTCGGCCACGAGAAGGGCTCGTTCACGAGCGCCTACCAGCAGCGCAAGGGCCGCTTCGAGCTCGCCGATAAGGGCTCGATCTTCCTCGACGAGATGGGCGAGATGAGCCTGTCGACGCAAAAGAAGCTGCTGCGCGTCCTGCAGGAGCGCGAGTTCGAGCGTGTCGGCGGGACGCAGACGATCCACGTCGACTGCCGTGTGATCGCCGCCACGAACAAGAACCTCGCCGAAGAGGTCGCCAAAGGGACGTTCCGGGAGGACCTCTACTACCGACTCAACGTGATCGCCATCCATATGCCGCCGCTTCGCCAGCGCGAGGGCGACATCCCCCTGCTCGTCGAGCACTTCCTCGACAAGTACCGCTTCACGCCGCAGCACCCGCCGGCGAAGATCTCGGAGGAAGCGCTCGAGATGCTCGAGGCGCACGATTGGCCGGGCAACGTGCGCGAGCTCGAGAACACCATCGAGCGCGCCGTGATCCTGGCGCGGGGCGGTGTTATCACCCGCGAGCACCTGCGGCTGGTCAACCGCATCGAGCCGCGGGGCGGCCGGCTCTCGGTCGACCTGGGCCAGCTCCTCGACGAGAAGAGGGGCATCGACGACATGCTCGCGGAGGTCGAGCGTCGGCTCCTCGCCGAGGCTATGCACCGCAGCTCGAACCAGATCGAGGCGGCCGCGGCGCTGCTCGGGCTGACGCCAGCCGCGCTGGAGAAGCGGCTGCGCCTGCGCGAGGTGCCAACGGCCGAGCCAGCCGCCGCGACGTAAGAGCGCATGCCGACCGGCCCGTGCCGGCACGGACGCGCGTGAGCCGCCGCTGGGTGCCCGGCGCTACCTATCGCGTGCAGCTCAGGCGCGAGTTCACGTTCGACGACGCCGCCGCGGTCGTGCCCTACCTCGCGCGGCTCGGCGTCGATACGCTCTACACGTCCCCCTTCCTGCGCGCGCGGCCGGAGAGCACCCACGGCTACGACGTCTCCGACCACAACGCGTTGAACCCGAGCCTCGGCGGTGAGCCGGGCTTCGCGCGGTTGTCCGACGCGCTCCGGAAGGCCGGGCTAGGGCTGCTGGTGGACGTCGTGCCGAACCATATGGGGATCGGCGAGCCGAGCAACTATTGGTGGATGGACGTGCTCGAGAACGGGCCGAGCTCGGTCTACGCCGACTACTTCGACGTCGACTGGCACCCCGTCACCGCCGAGCTGGAAAACCGGCTTCTCCTTCCGATCCTCGGCGACCGGTATGCCCGGGTGCTCGAGCGGGGGCAGATCCGCGTCGAGCTGGACGGCGGGGCCTTCATCCTCCGCTACTACGACACCGTGCTGCCGCTGTCGCCGCGGACCTACGCTCAAGTCCTCGCGCGCGCGCGCGAGCGGCTCCCGGGCGACGACGAGGCGGCGATGGAGCTCGAGAGCATCATCACCGCCTCACGGAACCTGCCCGCTGACGACGAGCGTGACCCCGACCGCCGCGCCGAGCGTCACCGGGAAACCGAGGTGATCAAGCGCCGCCTGGCGGTGTTGGTCGAGACGCGGCCGGACGTCGTCCAGGCGGTCGACGCCGCGCTCGACGAGCTGAATGGCCGCCCGGGCGACCGCCACTCGTTCGACGCGCTCCACGAGCTGCTCGACGCGCAGCCCTACCGGCTCGCCTACTGGCGCACGGCGTCCGAAGAGATCAACTACCGCCGCTTCTTCGACGTCAACGACCTGGCCGGCATCCGGATGGAGAACGACGAGGTCTTCCAGGCGACCCACCGGCTGTTGCTGTCGCTCGTCGACGAGGGGCGGGCGCAGGGCTTCCGGATCGACCACCCGGATGGGTTGTGGGACCCGCGCGCCTACCTCGAGCGACTCCGCGCCGACCACCCGACCCTGTACGTCGTCGTTGAGAAGATCCTCGCGCGCGGCGAGGCTCTGCCGACCGACTGGCCGGTCGACGGCACGGTCGGCTACGAGTTCCTCAACGCGCTCAACGGTCTGTTCGTGGACCCGCGTGGGCGGCGTCGGCTCGACCAGGTGTACCAGCGGTTCCTCGATCGGCCCCTCGACTTCGAGCAGATCGCCTACGAGAGCAAGCGGCTCATTTGCCAGGCGTCGCTCGCCGCCGAGACGAACACGCTCGCCTCGCAGCTCCGCCGGATCGCCGAGCGCAACCGGCTCTTCCGCGACTTCACGCTGTACAACCTGCGCTTCGCGATCCGCGAGGTGATCGCCTGCTTCCCGGTCTACCGGACCTACGTCGACGAGCGAACGACGCAGATCGACCCGCGCGACCGGGCGTACGTCGAGCTGGCGGTTCGCCGCGCGCGACAGCGCAACCCAGCGCTCGACCCCTCGGTGTTCACCTTCATCCGCGACGTGCTGCTCCTGAGCGCTGAGCAGGACGAGGACGAGGAAACCCGTCGGGCGCAGCGACGGTGGGTGCTCAAGTTCCAGCAGACCACCGCGCCGGTCGCGGCGAAGGGGGTCGAGGACACGGCGTTCTACATCTTCAACCGTCTCGTCTCTCTCAACGAAGTGGGCGGCGAGCCCGACCACTTCGGCGTCTCGCTCGAAGAGTTCCATCGGCTGAACGCCGAGCGGGCCGTGAGCTGGAGACACGGCCTCAGCACGACGTCGACGCACGACACGAAACGGAGCGAGGACGTACGAGCGCGCATCGACGTGCTGTCGGAGATACCGGCGGAGTTCGGCCGAGCCATCGCCCAGTGGATCCGGCGCAACCGGCGCAAGCGGCGTGTGGTGGACGGGCGGCCTGCCCCGGACCGGAACGAGGAGTACCTGCTGTACCAGACGCTGCTGGGCGTGTGGCCGCTCGGCGCCGAACGGGCCCCAGACGAGCTGGTGGAGCGGGTTGTCGCCTACATGGCGAAGGCGACCAAAGAGGCGAAGGTCAACACGAGCTGGATCAACCCGAACGACGAGTGGGACGAGGCGGTGGCCAGCTTCGTGCGCGCGGTGCTGGCGGACGAGCAGTTCCTGACCGACTTCCTGCCGCTGCAGAAACGGGTCGCCCGGTACGGCGCCTACAACGCGCTGTCGCAGACCCTGCTGAAGCTAGCTTCGCCGGGTGTCCCCGACGTGTACCAGGGCCAGGAGCTGTGGGACTTCTCGCTCGTCGACCCCGACAACCGCAGACCGGTCGACTACGACCTCCGGCGCAGGATGCTCGAGGAGCTGGTCGCTCGACCGGACACGAAACGTTTGATGGAGCGGTGGGAGGACGGCGCGATCAAGCTCTGGCTGACGCACAAGGGCCTCTGGCTCCGGCGTCGCTGGCCCGAGCTTTTCGCGCTGGGCGATTACCGGCCGCTCTACGGCACGGGGCGTGCCCGCGACCACGTCGTCGCGTTCGCCCGGCGCCACGCGGAGGCGGCGGTCGTCGCGCTGGCGCCGCGCCTCGTCGTCCGTCTGACGCCGGACCCGGCGCAGCCGCCGATCGGCGGGGCGGTCTGGGCCGACGACGAGCTCGTCCTCGGCGACGACGCGCCGCCGGGGCGCTACTGCGAGGTCTTGACGGGACGCGACCTGGAGCTGCGGGGCGGTCGGCTGCGACTCGCCGAGGCGTTCGCCGAGCTGCCCGTCGCGCTGCTGGAGCGCAAGCCGTAGCCCGCGCGCTACGCGGGCACCCTGTTCATGATCTCGTCGAGGACCCGGTCGGCCGACACGCCCTCCATCTCGGCCTGCAGGTTCAGGATGATTCGGTGCCGCAGGGCCGGGTGGGCGACGCTGCGGATGTCGTCGACGAGCACCTGGCCGTGGCCTTCGAGCAGCGCGTGGATCTTGCCGGCGAGGACCAGCGCCTGGGCGCCGCGCGGGCTCGATCCGTAGCGGATGTAGTCGTTCGTGATCTTGGGCACGCCTTCACGGCCGGGGTGGGTGGCGAGCACCAGTCGGCTGGCGTAGTCGAGCACGTTCGGGGCGATCGGCACCTCGCGGGCCATCTCGCCGGCCTGGATCAGCTCGGCGCCGTCGGCGACCTTGCGCACGCTCAGCCCGGCGTTGCTGGTCGTCCGGCTCAGGATCTCGTTCAGCTCCGACGGCGAGGGGTAGCCGACCTCGAGCTTGAAGAAGAAACGGTCGAGCTGCGCCTCGGGGAGCGGGTAGGTGCCCTCCATCTCCATCGGGTTCTGCGTCGCTAGCACGAAGAACGGTTGCGGGAGCGGGTGCATGGTCTTGGCGACCGTCACCGTCTGCTCCTGCATGGCCTCGAGCAGCGCCGATTGGGTCTTGGGGGTGGCGCGGTTGATCTCGTCGGCGAGCACGAGGTTGGCGAAGATCGGTCCAGGCTCGAAGCGGAAGAACTTCTCGCCGTTCGCGTCCTCGGCGATGATGTTGGTACCGACGATGTCCGCCGGCATCAGGTCGGGCGTAAACTGGATCCGGCTGAACTGGAGGTCGAGCACCTCGGAGAGCACACGCACGAGCAGCGTCTTGCCCAGCCCCGGCACGCCTTCGAGCAGGCAGTGGCCGCGCGCGACCAACAGCGAAATGACGACACCGCGGACCACCTCTTCTTGACCGACGATGACCTTGGAGACCTCTCGCTCGATCGTCTGGACGGTGTGCTGGAGCTGGTCGATGGCAGTGCTGGTCGCCATGGGGCCTCCGCGGACGGTGAACGAGATTCTAACATTCGGGCATGCCCCCACGAACTGCCAAGCAAGCGATCAGGCGCTGGTTCAAGGAGCATCCGAAGACGTTCTGCCCGGTCGTCGGCCAGGCCGTCTGCAAGCACGGCGGGTGCGACAACGCCCAGCTCCGGGCCGACGCGCGCTGCAACATCGGGCTGAAGACGGCGATGTACGAGCGCGCCCACGCGCTGCCGGAGGACGGTCGGCCCTGGCTGGCGGACGTGCGCCTGAGCGCCGACCGCCGGCGTTACGTGCTCAATTTCCCCTTCGACAGGATGTTCTTGCAGGACTTCAAGAGCGTCATCCCGCCGAGCGATCGGAGCTACGACGCGGCGACACGCGAGTGGTCGGTCGACCGGCGCCACTGGGCGATGCTGAACACGCTATTCACGAATTTCGCCGACTGGGACGCCGAGCTGAGTCGGTTGCGCCGCGCACAAGCCTCCGAAAGACCCTTGACACAGCCCGAAACGGGTCGTAAGGTTTTGCCAGCGGCGCCAACCACGGCGAGCCGCTGACACCCGAGAGGAGGGAGAGCTGCCAGGCATGATGCACTGGAAGAAACCTCACTCGATGTTCGGAGTGTGGCAGGTCGACAGGTAGGGCCCCTCGGGCCGAACGGGCCTGCGGGGCTAAGCTCGACCTCAGGCAGGGGTTCGTAAGCTCACAAACAGAGGCGCGGGTTTAAAGCAGAACACCGGCGTCGCAATCGAGCGGTCGGAATGACCGAACGAGCCCAGTCCTGATAAGAGTGAGGGGGCGCTCTCCGAGGAGCGCCCCCTTTTTTCACGTCTCGCCCAGGTAGAGGGCGCGGACCATGTCGTTCTTCGCCAGCGCCGCGGCGCTGTCCTCGAGGACGATGCTTCCGGTCTGGAGGACGTAGCCGCGCGACGCGACGGAGAGTGCCATCAGCGCGTTCTGTTCGACGAGCAGGATCGTCGTGCCGGCGCGGTTGATCTCGCCGATGACGGAGAAGATCGTCTCGACGAGGATCGGCGCCAACCCCATCGAGGGCTCGTCGAGCAGCAGCACCTTCGGTCGCGACATCAGCGCGCGCCCGATCGCCAGCATCTGCTGCTCGCCACCCGACAGCGTGCCGGCGACCTGGCCCGTGCGCTCCTTCAAACGGGGGAAGAGCGAGAAGACCCGGTCCAGGTCGACGCTCATGTCGCCGTCGCGGCGGCTGAACGCGCCCATCTCGAGATTCTCCAGGACCGTCATCCGCGGGAAGACCCGGCGCCCCTCCGGCGCCTGGCAGACGCCCAGCTTGACGATCTTGTGCGGCGGCATCCGGTCCAGCCGGCGCCCTTCCAGCGTGATCGACCCGACCCGCGGGCGCAAGAGGCCGGAGATCGTCTTCAACAGCGTCGACTTGCCGGCCCCGTTCGAGCCGATCAGCGTCACGATCTCGCCCGGGTCGACCCGGATCGAGACGCCCCGCAGCGCGTGGATGTTGCCGTAGTACGTGTGGACCTGGTCGACGACGAGGAGGGGCGACGAGGCCACGCGCTACGCCACCGACCGCCGGCCGAGGTACGCCTCGATGACGCGTGGGTCGCGCTGGACCTCCGCCGGCGTGCCCTCGGCGATCTTGATCCCGTAGTCGAGCACGGTCACGCGCTCCGAGATGGACATAACAACGCGCATATCGTGCTCGATCAGCAGGATGGTCAAGCCGAAGTCGCGCCGCAGCGACGAGATCAACCCCGTCATGGCCGCGGTCTCCTGCGGGTTCATGCCCGCCGTTGGCTCGTCGAGCAACAGCAGCTTCGGCTCGGTCGCCAGGGCGCGGGCGATCTCGAGGCGGCGCTGGTCGCCATAGGGCAGGTTCTTGGCAACCTCGTCGGCCCGGTGGCGGAGGCCGACCAGATGGAGCAGGTCGCCCGCCCTCTTCCGCGCTTCACGCTCCTCGCGCGCGACCCAGGGCGGCCGGAAGATGGCGCCGATCGGCCCGGCCTTCAGCCGGCTGTGCATCCCGACCAGCACGTTCTCCAAGGCGGTCATGTTGTGGAACAGCCGGATGTTCTGAAACGTCCGGGCGATGCCGCGTGTGGCGACCTGGTTCGGCGCCAGATTGGAGATGTCGGCGCCGTCGAAGTAGATCCGGCCGCCGTCCAACGGGTAGATCCCGGCGATGAGGTTGAAGAACGTGGTCTTGCCAGCGCCGTTAGGGCCGATCACCGAGACGATCGAGCCGCGCGGGATCGTGAAGTCGACCTTGTTGACGGCGACGAGGCCGCCGAAGACCTTGGTGACTTCCTTGGCCTCGAGAAGCACGTCGGTCATACCGGCGTCCGCACCTCGCCGTATGCCTCGGCCTCCGCCGGGAACTCGGCGTGCACCGGTTCGTGCATCTCCTGGCGCCGCCGCTGGCTCGGGAAGATGCCTTCCGGCCGAAGCAGCATCATCACGACGAGCGCAAGTCCGAACACGAGCATGCGGGACGAGCCGAGGTCGACGCCGAGAAGGAACGGCGCATTGACCGCGTTGCCGAGCTGGTGGATCCAGCCGGTTAACCGCTCGGCGAAGATCCGGTCGAACGACGCCATCAGGACGCCGCCCGCCATGACGCCCCAGATGTTGCCGAGGCCGCCGAGGATCACCATCGACAGCACCATGATCGAGATCGAGAAGTCGAACTGGAACGGGTCGATGAACTGGAAGATGCTGGCGAAGATCGAGCCGGCGAAGCCGGAAAACGAGGCGCCGAGGGCGAACGCGAGGAGCTTGGTGGTGACCAGATTGACGCCCAGCGACGCGGCCGCGAGCTCGTCCTCGCGGATCGCGATCCAGGCACGGCCCAGCCGCGAGTCGTAGAGGCGCAGAATCGCCCAGACGGAGATCGCGCCGACCGCGACGATCAGGTAGTACCAGGGGAGCTGGTCGAAGCCGAGCTCGTAGCCGAGGAAGTGGGGCCGACCGATCGGGTTGAGGCCCTTCGAGCCGCCCGTGTACTGCTCGAGGTTCAAAAAGACGCGTGGTACGATCTCGCCGAACGCCAACGTCACGATCGCGAGGTAGTCGCCGCGCAGCCGGAGCGTCGGCGCGCCGAGAATCACGCCGAAGATCGCCGCCACGAAGAAGCTCGCGACCATGGCGATCCAGAAGTCCGTGTGGAAGCTGTTCGCGAGCGGGCTCTGCGGCGACGTGAGGAACGCCGTCGTGTACGCGCCGATCGCGAAGAACGCGGCGTAGCCGAGGTCGAGCAGGCCGGCGTAGCCGACCACGATGTGCAAGCCGAGCGCGAGCATCACAAAGATCAGGATCGGCAGCATGGCGCCGAGCGTGCCCCAGCCGAGCGCGCGGTCGACGAGCGGGTAGCCCAGGACCACCACGACCGCCAGCGCGAAGCGCGCGAGGCGCGGCATTACACCTTCTCCCGGACGGTCTGCCCCAGGATGCCGGCTGGACGGAACACGAGTGTCAGGATCAGCAGCGCGAACACGACTGCCTGCGTCCAGCGCGGGTCGAAGAAGAAATCGGAGAAGGCGGCCGCGATGCCGATCAGCATGCCGCCGAGGAAGGCGCCAGCCAGGTTCCCGATGCCGCCGAACACGGCCGCCGTGAAAGCCATGAGCCCGCCACGGAACCCCTGGAGGAACCAGGCGGTGTTGTTGTACAGGCCGTAGATGAAGCCCGCCGACCCTGCCAGCGCGCCGCCGATCAGGAACGTGAGCGCGATGGTGACGTTGATGTCGATGCCCATCAGCGCGGCGGCCTCGCGGTCTTGGGCCGTCGCGCGCATCGCCTTGCCGAGGCGGGTCCTGGTGACGAACAGGCGTAGCGCCGCCATCAGCGGCACGGCGAGCGCGATGACGAACAGGTCCTTCGTCGAGTACGAGACCGTGCTGCCCTTGATCCCCATGACGTCGGAGATCAGGTCGATGTTCGGCAGCAGGTTCGGGAAGTCGACCGGCGAAGCGCCGTTCCAGTACTGCCCGATGTTGATAAGGATGAACGACACGCCGATCGCGGAGATCAGCGGCGCCAGCCGGGGCGCGCTCCGGAGGGGTCGATACGCGATCCGCTCGATCACGACGTTGGCCGTGGCGCAAAAGAGCATCGCCAGCGCGAGCGTCACGACGAGCAGCAGCGCGAGCTGGAGGCCCGGCGTGCTCTTACGCAGACCGAACGTCGTCACGACCGTCAGCGAGAACATCGTGCCCAGCATGAACAGGTCGCCGTGGGCGAAGTTGATGAACTCGATGATGCCGTAGACGAGGGTGTAGCCGAGCGCGATCAACGCAATCACCGCGCCGTTCGAGATGCCGATCAGCAGCACCTGGAGCAGGAGCTGGGCGCAGTGACTGAGGTCGTTGCAGCTCATCGTGGAGCCACAGCCTAACAGAAAAGGGGGCGTCCGCCGAAGCGGGCACCCCCTTGCTTGCTCGACTACGTGGCGGCCTTGAGCTCCTTGACGAACTGCAGCTTGCCGCCCTTGACTTGCATGCCACTCATCGTGGTCAAGGTGGTGTCGCCGTTCTCGTCGAAGCTCCAGGTGCCCAGTGCGCCCTGGAAGTTCTTGGTGGCGAAGACGGCGTCGCGGATCGCGGCGCGGTCCTTCTTGCCGGCGCGGCCGATGGCGTCGATCGCGACCTTGGCCGCCTCGTAGCCGTAGACCGCGTAGACCTCCGGTTCGCCGTTGTACTTCGCCTTGTAACGCTTGTACCAGTCGGCGCCCGCGCCGCTGAGCTTGTCGGGCGGCAGCCCGCCGAAGGTGACGTACGTCCCTTCAGCCGCGTCGCCGGCGTCCTTGATGAACGCTTCCTCGGCGATGCCGTCCGGTCCCATGAGCATCGGCTTGTCGCCGAGCACGTTGCGCAGGTCCTTCCAGAGCTTGCCGGCGTTGTTCTGGGTGATACCGCCGAAGTAGACCATGTCCGGGTTCGTGGCCTTGATCTTTTGGGCCAGCGCCCGGTAGTCCTGGGCCTTCGTGTCGATGCCTTCGGACACGCCGCCCGAGTTGGCTACGGTGAGGCCGATTTTCTTGGCGGTATCGGTGAAGACGACCGCGATGCCGTGGCCGTAGAGCTCGGTGTCGTCGAGCACGTAGACGCTCTTAGCGCCGAGGTCCTTCGCCCAGCCCGCCGCGGCCGAGCCCTGGATGTCGTCGGCTGGAACGACCCGGGTGTAGTTGGGCTTGCCCGATGGCTGGTAGACCTTCGGCTCGTTTGCCTCGCCCTTGCCCGGCTTGGTGAGGCCGGGGTAGGTGTTGGCAGGGCTGATCATCACCAGACTCGCCTGGTTCAGGATCGGGATCGAGACCTTCGCGGCGCCCGAGTTGAACGTGCCGATGTAGACCATGACGTCCGGATCGGCGACGGCCTTCTGGGCGTTCTCAGCCTCCTTGCCGGCGTCCCAGGCGCCCTTCGCCGCGGTCGCGTCGTCGAGGTCGTCGTAGGTCAGCGTGAAGCTGCCGGCCTTGTTGTTCGCCTCTTCGAGCGCCATCTTGATCGAGTTCACGATCGTGTCGGTCTGCCCCTTCGACGAGCCGGTGCGCGGGAGCGACGACACGATCTTGATCGTGTTCGGGTTCCCAGCGCCGGCCGGGGCGGCGGCCGTCGTGGTGCCAGCCGCGGCGGGCTTGGTCGCGGCGGCGGCGCCAGCGGTCGCGCCAGCGGCGGGCGTGGTGCCAGCGGCGCTTGTGGCACCGGCCGCCGGGGTCGCCGCGCCGCCGGTCGCCGCGGCCGCGGGCTTGGTGGCGGCAGCGGCGGCGCCGGTCGTGGGCGTGGCTGCGCCCCCCGCCGGAGCGGACGTCGCGGCCGGGGCGGTGGTCGCGGCGGCGGCCGGTTTCGTCGGGGCGGCGGTCGGGGCGGCAGTCGGGCTAGCCGCGCCGCCGCAGGCGCTCAGGATCGCGGCGGCGGCCCCGAGGCCGCTGACTCGCAGGAACGAACGACGCGAAACGGGCTTCATGGTCCCCCCTAAGTGTGCGCTTGGTTGCGTGCTAAGTAGAAATGATTGCGCTGCTCCAGAACGCTGTCAAGAACAGGCAGGCTAGCGGGCGACGTAGAGGATCCGGCCGCACGAGGAGCAAAAAGCGAGGTCGCCGTGGCGGGCCGTCTGCACCTGTGCGGTCGCCACCGTGGTGCGGCATCCCAGGCATGTGTTCCGATCGACGCGCGCGACGGCCAGGCCCCGCCGCGACCTGCGGAGCTCCTCGTACCTGGCCAACGTCGCCGGGCTGACCTCCTGGGCGATCGTGGCGCGTCTGTCGAGGAGCTCGGCGACGGCCTGAGTCAGCTGGGCCTGCTCGTTCCTCAGGGCGGCCTGCTCGTCGCGCCAGCGGGCTTCCATGTCCGCCAGCTCGCGGCGCAGACGCTCAACCTCTGCCCGCTGCCGGTCGGTCGCATCGATCGCCTCGAGCGCGCGTTCCTCGAGCGCGCCCAGGTCCGCCCGCATGTGCCGGATCTCGGTCTGCAGACTGGACAGCTCCTTCGGGTTGCCGATTCGCCCCGAGTAGAGGCGACCGTCCAGCTCTTTGATCTTGCCGGACAGGTCGTCCACCTGCCACTCGAGCTGCCGCTGGGCCGCCTCGTCGGCCCTCAGCTCGCGGTCGGCCGCTTCGACGGCCGCTCGCGCCGCGTCTAGCTCGGCTGAGACGCCGAGCAACGCCCTGATCTCGTCGAGCCGCGCGCGCCTGGCGTCCACCTCCGAGTCGGCGGTCTGGAGCGCCAGCAGCGTCTCGATCTCGGCCACGCTACTGGAGCCTCGTCGTGATGAACCACTGGCTGTCCATGAAACGCCACTGGTAGCGCTGCTGCACGGTGCTCGTCTTCCCGGCGCTGTCTTGCACCTCGAGGTCGACGGTGACGTTGGCGCCGGAGATCTGCGGCAGCGGCTGGATCTGGACGTCCCGGACCGTGTACTTCTCGCCGCGCGCGATCGCCGCGTCGAGCGCCGAGCGCGCCTCAGGGGCGGCATCGGGCGCCCAGTATTGGAGCGCCCGGCGGACGTCGCCCGTGTTCAGGACGTCGTAGTACTCGCGCATCGAGTTCTGGGCGTCGTCGAGCGGCAACGGCGGCGGCTGGGAGCCCTTCGTCTGGGGCTGGCCTGGCTGGATCGGCCGACCGGCCGGCGTCGGGATCGGCGTGATGATGCGGCGCGGCGGCGCCGGGGTCGGCAGCGGTGTCCACGTGGGCTCGGGCGTCGCCGTCGCGGTCGCGGTCGGCAGCGGCGTCGCGGTTTCGACCCACAGCCGACGCCCCTCGTCCTGGATGGCGCCGGCGATGGCCACCGCGCCGAGCGTGCTCAGGCGACTCGTCTGGCGGCCCAGGAAGCCGGAGAACGAGCTCAGTCCCCCCGCGACGTTGCCCGGACCGATCAAGAACACGAGGACGGCCAGCGCGGCGGCCGCGAACGTGCCGCCGACGACGAGCCGGAACCCCTTGGCCAGGATGATCCGCTCCCAGAGCGGCGGCTCGGCTGGCTCCTCTTGGTAGTAGTCCTCTTCTTCCTCGACCGGTCGAGGGGGCGGCCGCCGACCGGGCGGTGGGCGCCGTCCGGATGGGGGTGGGCGGCGGCGTACCTGCGCCACGGATCAGCGTCCGTAGCGCGCCACGGAGGCGGCCACACGCTGGCCTGCTCGCCGGGCACGATGGGCGACGGTCGGCCGCGTTTCGATCCCCTGGCTGCCTACGGCACCAGGCACGGCATCCCTTCGGCGAACGTCACGACCCGGTTCTTGCCGCGCCGCTTCGCCTCGTAGAGGGCGCCGTCGGCCTGCGCGACGAGCGTGCGGCTGCTGATCGACCCATCGGGCGTGCACGAGCAGCCGCCCGAGACGGTGAGCGTCACGGCGTTCGCCGTCTTGCCGCGGAACCGGTGGCTGCTGACCTCGGCGCGCGCGCGCTCACCTATCGTGGCCGCGCCGTCGAGCGACGTCTCGGGGAGGATCAAGACGAACTCATCGCCGCCGTAGCGCGCGACGACGTCGGAGCGGCGGCTGATGGCCTGGAGGATCGAGGCTGCCTCCTTGAGCGCGACATCGCCCCACAGGTGCCCGTACTGGTCGTTGTAGCGCTTGAAGGCGTCGATGTCGAGCATCACGATCGCCAGGGGGCAGCCGTGCCGCCGCGACCGCACGAGCTCCTGCTCGAGCCGATCCCAGAAGTAGCCGTAGTCGTGCAGGCCCGTCAACGGATCCAGCGCGATCAGCTCGGTCAGGACCTCGACCTCGACCGTGTGGTAGGTCTCGACCGCGATGGCGACCGCCTGATCGACCGCGTCGTCGACGCGCCGGATCGCCTCGACGAGCGAGCCGTCGACCGTGGCCGCGCGGTCGACTACCTCGGCGACCACCTCGCGCCGGAGCTGGCGAAGCTCCTCAAGCAGCTCCGCGATCTTGACGCCCTGTTGCTGGCGCAGCTCGCCGAAGTGCTTCGCCTCGATGTAGGCGGGTCGACCCCTCTGGAACTCGGCCAGCGCGGCGCGGTCCGCGACGACCGCGCCCACCGCGGCGAGCAGCGGGCGGATGTTCTCCTTCGCCCGGCGGGTTGGGGCTGGTCGACGGCCGCGGCCGGCGCTGGCTGCGCGCACATGCCTCGACCAGCGGTCGAGGATCGCGTCGGCGCTCGCCTCGATGGTGTCGGCCGCGTGTAGGACCAAAATGGACGAGCCCCTTCACTAGCCCGAACGGAAGCTCCGCCGGCGAAGGCCATTCTATGGCCGGCACGTGCCATGTCAACGGTTCAAACCGGCGGCCGAGCTAGCCAAATCGGGCCAATGGGCCTCCGACGTGACGCAGCTCATAGAATCGGTCGTGTACCTGACGCGCCGTTCGTTGCTGCTGGGCGTTACAGCGGTTGCGCTCGTCGCCTGCCGCGCCGACGACGCCCCAGCACCGGTGGCCGGCAAGCGTGCCCCCGACTTCTCGGCCGCCCGCCTGCCGCAGGGCACCGTCAAGCTCTCGGAGTTGGCTGGCAAGCCGGTCGTGCTGAGCTTCTTCGCCACGTGGTGCGAGCCCTGCACCAAGGAGCTGCCGAGCTTCCAGCGTCTCGCGGGGCAGTACGCCGACAAAGAGCTCAGCTTCGTCCTCGTCGATCTGCAAGAGGACCCGGACGACGTGGCGGTCTTCCTCGACAACCTGAAGATCAGCCTGCCGACGGCCATCGACGAGAGCGGAGAGATCGCCAAGAGTTACCGCGTCCGCGGGCTGCCGAGCACCTTTTTCATCGGTCGCGATCAAACCATCAGGATGGCGCAGCTCGGCGCGCTGACGGACAGCCTGCTCGACCAGGGGATTTCCAAGATCGTCTAAGCGGTCCCCGGGCGTCGGTATAATCCCGCCGCTATGCGTCGATTTGATTACGCGGCTCCAACAACCGTCCAAGAAGCGTGTCAGCTCCTTGCCTCGAATCCCGGCGCGCGCCCGCTGGCCGGTGGGACCGACCTGCTGATCCAAATGAAGGAGCGCGGCCGCAACGTGCCGCTGCTCGTCTCGCTGCGCCGCGTCGGCGAGCTCGCCGCGATGTCCACAAACGGCGTGCTCGACCTCGGCGCGATGGTCAAGTGCGGCGATGTCGCCTGGTCGGCGGACGTGAAGAAGGGTTGGCCGATGGTCGTCGACGGGGCCGACCTGGTCGGCTCAGTCCAGATCCGGAACAAGGCGACGATCGGCGGCAACGCGTGCAACGCGGCGCCGTCGGCCGACGTCGTTCCGTCGCTGATCGCGCTCGACGCGCGCGCGCACATCGCGGGTCCGAGCGGCACGCGCGAGATCCCGCTGCTGGAGTTCTTCAAGGGGCCGGGCCAGACGGCGCTGGCCCAGGGCGAGCTCCTGACGCGCATCAGCGCGCCGCGGCCAGCCGCTGGTAGCGGCGGAGCGTACCTGCGGCATGTGCCGCGCCGTGAGATGGACATCGCCGTCGTCGGCGTCGCCGTCAACCTCCAGCTCGACTCCGACGGGCGGACCGTGAAGGACGCGCGCGTGGTGCTGGCCTCGGTCGCCCCGACGCCGATCCGCTCGGCCGCCGCGGAGAGAGCGCTGATCGGCCAGCCGCTGAACGACGCGACCTTGGCGGCGGCCGGCGAGGGCGCGGCCGCCGACGCGCGGCCGATCTCCGACGTCCGGGCCAGCGCCGATTACCGGCGCGAGCTGCTCAAGGTCTACACGCGCCGCGTCGCCCAGATCGCCTACCAGCGTGCGAGGGGTTCCTGAGATGGCACGACAAGCAATCAAGCTAAAGGTGAACGGCCAAAACGTCGAGGCCGAGGTCGAGCCGGCGAAGCTCCTGCTGGACTTCGTGCGGGACGACCTCGGCTTGACCGGCACGAAGGAGGGCTGCGGCACCGGCGACTGCGGCGCCTGCACCGTCCACCTGAACGGTCGGCCTGTCCATTCCTGCCTCACCCTCGCGGTCGAGGCGGACGGCGCCGAGGTGACGACCGTCGAGGGGATCGCCCAGGACGGCGTGCTGAACGCGGTCCAGGCCGCGATCGTCGAGTACGGGGGTACGCAGTGCGGGTTCTGCATCCCCGGCTTCGTGATGATGGCGACGGCGTTCCTCCGGGACCACCCGAAGCCGACCGAGGATGAGCTGCGGATGGGCATCGCCGGCAACCTGTGCCGCTGTACCGGGTACGACAAGATCGTGCGCGGGCTCCAGGCCGTCGTCGACGGGAAGGAGCTTGCGCTGACCAAGCCAGGCGCGCTGACGGACATCCCGCTGCCGCCCGAGCCCGAAGGAGAGTAGACGCCGCTATGTCTGAGGTTCTCGATCGCCCGTCTGTCCGCCAGAAGGCGAGCTACAAGGTCATCGGCAAGCCGCTGCCGCGCATCGACGGCGTGGAGAAAGTCACCGGCGCGGCGAAGTTCGCGGCCGACTACTCGCTGCCGGGGATGCTCATCGCCAAGGTGCTGCGCAGTCCGCACGCCCACGCCAGGATCACCCGGCTCGACGTTTCGAAGGCGGCCGCCTACCCGGGTGTCGTCGCGGTCGTCACCGGCGAGGATCTCGAGGGGATCGAGCGCGAGCCGACCTCGCGGATGCAGAATGCCCTCGCCCGGACGCAGGTGCTCTTCGCCGGCCAGCCCATCGCGGCGGTCGCCGCGACGACGCGTGAGGCGGCCGAGGAGGCGCTGCCGCTGATCGAGGTCGAGTACGAGGTGCTGCCGCCCGTCCTCGACCCGCTCGAGGCGATGAAGCCGGGCAGCCCGACGATCAAGCACGAGGGCTCCGAGGCGGGCGTCCACATCGACCGCTCCGAGGAGAAGATCCACGCGGCTGGTGCCGGCGAGCTCGAGGAAGAGGACGTCGAAGCAGAGACGAACAACGTCTCGTCGCAGGTTCACTTCAAGCGCGGCGACGTCGAGGCCGGCTTCAGGCAGGCCGACGCGATCGTCGAGGGCCGCTGGATCTCCAGCTCGGTCCATCAGAGCTACATGGAGCCGCACGCGACGCTTGCCTACTGGGATGCGTCGGGCACGGTCAACATCTGGACCTCGACGCAGGCGCAGTTCAACGTCCGCGACTCCATCGCCCGGATGTTCCACCTGCCGATCTCCAAGGTGCGCGTGGTCGGCACCGAGATCGGCGGCGGGTTCGGCGCGAAGTTCGGCGTGATGGCGCCGATCGCCGTTCTGCTCTCGCGGAAGGCGAAGAGGCCGGTCAAGCACGTGCTGACGCGGTCGGAGGACCTGATCGGTGCGACGCCGGCGCCGTACACGGTGATCGACGTCAAGGTCGGCGCCACGAAGACCGGGAAGATCACGGCGCTGAAGGCGCGCGTGGTGATGGACACCGGTGCGTTCCCCGGGGCGCCGATGTCGATCGGCACGATCCTCTGCGGCGGCTCGTACAAGCTCGAGAACTTCGAGCTCGACGGCTACGAGGTGCTGACGAACAAGGCGAGCGTCGGCGCGTATCGCGCGCCGGGCGCGCCGAACGTCGCCTTCGGGATCGAGGGTGCGATCGAGCAGCTCGCGAAGAAGATCGGAATGTCGCCGATCGAGTTCCGGCTGCGGAACGCCATCGAGGAAGGCGACAAGTGGCCGAACGGCAACGCGCTGCCGGCCGTCGGCTGCCGCGCCGTGCTCGAGGCGATCCGCAACCACCCGATCATGTCGGACAAGCTCGGGCCGAACGAGGGCCGGGGCGTCGCGGTGGGCGCCTGGCCAGGCGGTGCGGGGGCGGCCTCGGCGTACTGCCGAGCCAACCCCGATGGCACCTTCCAGGTGATCACCGGCACGATCAACCTCACCGGCTCGACGACTGCGCTCGCGCAGATCGCGGCCGAGGAGCTCGGGGTGCCGATGGCGCTCGTGTCGGTCGTGACCGGCGACACGAGCGAGTCGCCCCACTCGCCAGCCGCGGGGGGCAGCCAGATCACGTACACGATGGGCCACGCCGTCCAGCGGGCCGCGATCGACTGCCGCGAGAAGATGCTCGCGCTGGCGGCGCGGCGGCTCGAGGTGGACAAGTCGCAGCTCCGGATCGAGGACGGGGTCGTCAAGGCGTCGAACGACAAGGCCGTCACGTACAAGCGGCTGGCCGACCAGGCGCTGCAGAGCACGGGGCCGGTGGTCGGCGAAGGCTCGCACCGGCCGGGTCGCCCGTTCCCCGGCTTCGCGGCGACGGCTGCGATCGTGCACGTCGATCCGGACACGGGTGCGGCGCGCATCAAGCGGATCGTGACGGCGCAGGATGCCGGGTTCGCCATCAACCCGATGGCGGTCGAGGGCCAGATGCAGGGCGGCACGGTGCAGGGCGCCGGGATGGCCTTGACCGAGGAGCTCGTCTACAACCAGGATGGGCGCGTCGCCAACCCCGGTTTGCTCGACTACCGGCTGCTCACCTGTGGCGACCTACCGATGATCGAGACGGTCATCGTCGAGGTGCCGGCGGAAGCCGGCCCGTACGGTGCCCGCATCATCGGCGAGCCGCCGATCGTCCCGCCCGGCGCGGCGATCGGCAACGCCATCGCCGATGCGATCGGCAAGCCGATCTACCACTTCCCGGCGACCCCGGAGCGCGTCTTCTACGCGGTCCACTCGAACGGGAAGCGTTAGGGCCCCTCGCCGAGGTGTGCCTCTCCTAAGAGGCACGCCTCGGCCTTCACGGGCTAATGCGGCGCCCTTAGCTCCGGAGCCAGCTCCCCGATCACATCACGGTACGCCACGCTGACGTTTCCGTCGAACGCTAGCGTGGTGACCGAGCATTTCTGCGGGTAGAAGCTGCCGCGGATGCTTCCGAGCGTCAGCGGCAGCCCGAGGTAGCCGGCGTGCGCGACCACGACTGGGTCGCCGTGGCTCACCAGACAGACGATCTGGCCGTGGTGGCGCCGCACCAGGCGTCGGATGAACGCGTCGACGCGGTGCCAGACGTCCTGGATGGTTTCGTCGGTCGGCGAATGGCGTGGCTCGTAGAGGTTGATGACTGGCGGGATGTCGGTCTCCACGCGCCCCATCCAGCCGGTGCGCACCTCGATCAGCGGCGTCGCGCGGTGGAGCGGCACGCCCGGGTGCCGGCTCGCGAGTATCCGCGCTGTCTGCCGAGCGCGGAGCATCGGGCTCGTGTAGAAGGCGACGATCGGGACGTCCTTCAGGTAGTCGGCCAGGAACGAAGCCTGCCGGCGACCGAGGTCGCTCAGCCGGAAGCGCGGGAGCCGCCCGTAGAAGAGCCGCCCAGGGTTGTGCACGTCGGCGTGGCGCACAAGGAGGATCGTGGTGGACAAGTGCTCCCTGGCAGCGTGCTGCGCGGTTCCGACTGGAAGCTCGACGCGAGTCGGAGGTCAGGTGCGCGAGGGGGGATTCGAACCCCCACGCCCTCTCGGGCATCAGATCCTAAGTCTGACGCGGCTGCCGTTACGCCACTCGCGCGCTTTCCGGCGATTATACGAACCGCGTACCTACAATCTTGACCACCCATGATTCACGCGGCCGCCGAGGCGCGCGAGCGGTGCTTCGACCACCCACACCGGCGCGCGACGCGCAAGTGCTTCCGCTGTGCCCGCGGGATGTGCGACGAGTGCGCGAAGGAGTGGCGCCACGCAGATGGCTCAAGGCCGGCCTGCGAGACCTGCATCGCCGAGCTCGAGGAGCTCGATCGCATCACCCACATCCCGGCGAAGGAGCGCGTGCGCCGGTTCGGCGTCTCGACGCGCAACTTCCTGATCGGCCTGGCGATCGTCGCGGTCCTGTGCGTCCCCGGTTACTTCGTCGTGCGGCGGCTAATGTCCACGCCGATCAGCCCGGAGGAGTTCGCCCGCTTCCGCTACGCCGCGGCCGGCACCTTCGAAACCGAGGAGGGCGTCAACGTCCTGTCGACGGTGCTGAACGCGAGGGTCGTCGGCGCGACGAGTGAGGACCCCGACCACCCCGCCAAGCGGCTGATCGACGAGTACGTCGGCACTGCCTACCCGGGCTGGCGGAGTGTCGGCAGCCAGTTCCCGCAGGAGGTCGTCTTCGAGACCGGTCAGCCGAGCCGTGTCGAAAAGGTGAACGTCCAGCAGCAACCGGACGAGCCACCCGACACCGACGTGAAGGAGTTCGAGGTGCTCGTCAGCACGCAGTCGCCGGACGGGCCGTGGCAGAGCGTCGGCCGCTTCACCGCGCAGCAAGCGCCGGACGTGCAGCGGTTCACGTTCCCGGGGGTTCAGGCGCACTGGATCAAGCTGAGGGTACTCTCCAACTACGGTGGACCGTACGCGTCGCTCGGCGAGTTCGACGCCTACGTCCTGCCGCAGGGGCCGTTGGCTCGGCCCACTGCTACTCCTTAGCCAAGCCGGGCCCGTCCCAGCCTGGATCATTCACACGCTCGCCTGCTTCTGAGAACGAGCCGTATTGACGATAACGAGCGGCAGCCGTGCAGCCTGCTTGCGAGTTCGAATGGGCCGGTGCGTGAATACTCATAGTCCAGGCTAGACGATGCGCCTATCTCCACGGTCGACGAGCCGCGGCCCGCCGCGATGGAGAACGTGTCGGCGTGTCCGCGCCCACGTGCTGGCGGCCAGGCTCGCCGCCGCGCCCCGAACAGCCTACCGCGCCTAACGGCGGGCGTGGTGCTTCTTTCTCTTCTTGCGCTCTTTCTTCCTCGGCATCGGGACGTGGACCCCGCGGCCGTTCAGCTCGGGCGGGCCGCCTGCCTGGCCCAGCATGGCGGCCATCCGGCCGAAGCGGCCACCGCCGGTCGTCATCTGCTTCATCATCCGGCGCATGTCCATGAACTGCCCCAGGAGCTGGTTCACATCCTGGGGCGTCGTGCCGGAGCCGCGCGCGATGCGGCGGCGCCGACTGCCGTCGATGATCTCGGGCGAGCGCCGCTCGGCCGGGGTCATCGACCGGATGATCGCCTCGACGTGCTTCATCTGGTCGCCGGCGAGCGCCTCGGTCGGGAGCTGCTTGGCGATTCGGTTGAAGCCGGGGATCATCTCGAGGAGCTGGCCGATCGGGCCCATCCGCTTGAGCTGCTGGAGCTGGTTGAGGAAGTCCTCGAGATCGAACGTCGCCTTCTGGAGCTTCTTCTGGAGCTTCTCCTGCTCGGCGCGGTCGAAGCTCTCCTGGGCGCGCTCGATCAGGGTGAGCACGTCGCCCATGCCGAGGATGCGCGAGGCAAGCCGGTCGGGGTGGAACGGCTCGATCGCGTCGAGCTTCTCGCCGGTCGATAGGAACTTGATCGGGACGCCAGTCACCTCGCGGATCGAGAGCGCGGCGCCGCCGCGCGCGTCTCCGTCGACCTTGGCCAGCACGAGCCCGGTGATCTCGATGCGGCCGCTGAAGTCCCTGGCGACGTTGACCGCTTCCTGGCCGGTCATCGCGTCGACGACGAGCAGCGTCTCCGTTGGCTTCGCGGAGGCTTTGACTTGCTCGAGCTCCTGCATCAAGGCTTCGTCGATCGAGAGGCGGCCGGCCGTGTCGAGGATGACGACGGTGTTGCCAGACTGGCGGGCGTGCTGGACGCCGCGCGCCGCGATCTCGGGCGGGCGGCCGCTCGGCTCGGCGTAGACCGGTACGTCGATCTGTTTGCCGAGCGTCTGGAGCTGCTGCACCGCGGCCGGTCGCTGCATATCGCACGCAACCAGCAGCGGGCGCGACCCACCCTTGCGCAAGTACAGCGCCAGCTTCCCCGCCAGGGTCGTCTTGCCCGTGCCCTGGAGCCCGACCAGCATCACGATCGCGGGCGAGCCGTCCAGGCTGAGCCGGCCCGGCTCGCCGAGCGTCGCGATCAGCTCGTCGTGGACGATCTTGACGACCTGCTGGGCCGGGTTCAGTCCCCGCAGGATGTCCTCGCCGACGGCGCGCTCGCGGATGCGCTCGTTGAATCGGCGCGCGACCTGGAAGTTGACGTCGGCCGCCAGCAGCGCTCGACGGACCTCCTTGAGCGCCTCGTCGACGTCTTCGGCGGTCAACCGGCCTTTGCCGCGCAGCCGCTCGAAGACGTCCTGCAGCCGTTCCGATAGGGACTCGAACATTAGGCGTGGATTATAGGTGTGGGTTCTACCGTGGACTCCACGGCGCCGGTGTGATCGCGTGGGATAGCCATGCCAGGGCGACGAGGACGAACGGGCCAGCCGCGGTGTCGACCAGCAGGGCGGGGCCCAGGACCGCCTGGGCGAGCGCTATGGGCTGGAGCGGTGCACCGGCGAACGTCAGACCGATCGCCTCGACGACGTAGTGCACGAGCACGGCCACGGGGACGGCAACCAGGACAAGCGGTTGGTTCAACGCGCGGACGCGATGGCCGATCGCCCAGGCGACGAGTGCGGCAGCGGTGAGCCCCAGCACGGAGAGGCCGAACGGCCCGGCCGAGAAGAGGTCCAGCGTCACGCCGCCGATCGCCGCCCAGACCAGGCCGTCCTCGACGTTCCTGAGGGCTGCCCACCCGATCACGGCTACCAGCACGAGGTCCGGGTGCACGCCTGCCACCGCGTAGTCACGCAGGACCGTCGACTGGAGGAGCGTGCCTACCAACGCCACGGCGATGCCGAGGTAGACCGCCACGTCAACGTCGCCCTGGTGGTTCGAGGAGCATCAGTGACGAGATTCCTCGGCCGTGCTGGCCGCGACCGGCGCTGGTGGCGTGGCGGCGGTCGCGGCTTCCGGCTCCGCTCGCAACCACACCTTGCCTCAGTCGAGCTTCACGGGCTGGTGGTTGGTGATCACGAGCACAGTCTCGAGGCGGCCGAAGTCGACGAAAGGCTCAACCGTCGCCTCCTGGAACATATCGGTCGCGCTCTGGCGTACCTCGGCGACCTGGCCGATAGCGATCCCCTCGGGGAAGATGCCACCGAGCCCTGAAGTCACGATGCGATCGCCGGCCTTGATCTCCTCGCCCTGTGGGATGTAGCGCATCACGATCTGGCTCGCGCCGGGTGCGCCACGCACCCCGTAGACGACACCGCGTGCCCTCGAACGCTGGACCATGGCGTTGACGGACGACGTCGAGTCGGTGACGAGCAGGACGCGCGCTGCGTTCCGGCCGAGCTTCGTGATCTTGCCGACCAGCCCACGCGCCGTCATCACGGTCATGTTCTCGACGAGCCCGGACGTGGTCGGCAGCTCGACGTCGATCGACCGCACGAGGTTCGACGGGTCGGCGGCGATGACGCGACCGGGGAGCCACTGCCACGGCGCGCCGGCGCGTCGCAAGCCCAGGAGGTCGCGCAGCTCGTCGTTCTCCCGCTGCAGCTCGGGCGCGCGCACAGCCTCCTGCGCCAGTCGGTCGTTCTCGGCGCGGAGCCGCTCGTTCTCCTGCACGAGCTGGTCGACCGTCGCGACGGTGCGGCCACCCGTGCCGGTCACCTCCTGGTAGGAGCTTGTGATCAGGTCCTGGATGGGCGCGAACGCGTCCAGGACGACCCCTTGCACGGCGCCGATCGCCGGCACGCGCTTGCCGACGACAAGGACGACCACGACGGCCAGGAGCAGCCCGGCGGCGATTATGCGGGCGAACAACCGACCGGGAGGTAGGCCGTCAGGCTACTTCTTGATCGGCCGCGCGTACTGCACCGGCACTTCGACTTTACGTAGGACCTCGATCTCTTCTAGCGCTTCGCCGGTGCCGCGCACGACGCACGTGAGCGGGTCGTCGGCGATGTAGCACTTCATTTTCGTCTCGTGCGACAGCCGCTCGTCGAGTCCAGCCAACAACGCGCCCCCGCCGGCGAGCGCGATGCCGTGCGCCATCAGGTCGGCGACCAGCTCGGGCGGCGTCTCCTCGATCGTCGTCTTGACCGAGTCGACGATCGCCGCGACCGACCCCGAGATGGCATCGCGGACCTCGACGCTCGAGATGTCGATCGACTTCGGCAGCCCGGTCACGAGGTCGCGGCCGCGCAGCGTCACCATCTTCTCCTCGGCGAGCGGCCAGGCCGACCCGGCCGCGATCTTGACCTCCTCGGCCATCCGCTCGCCGATGGAGAGGTTGTGCTTCTGGCGTGCGTAGAGCACGATCTCCTCGTCCATCTCGTCGCCGGCGATGCGGATCGAGCGCGAGACGACGATGCCCCCGAGCGAGATAACGGCGACCTCGGTCGTCCCACCCCCGATGTCGACGATCATCGACCCGGTCGCGTCGGTGACGGGCATGTGCGCGCCGATCGCGGCGGCCATCGGTTCCTCGATCAGGTGGCACTCCCGCGCGCCAGCGTTGCGCGCCGCGTCGTGCACGGCCATCTTCTCGACCTCGGTCACGCCGCTCGGGATGCCGACGACGACCCGCGGACGCGGCATCCGACCGAACTTGTCGTGCACCTTCTGGATGAAGTACTTGAGCATCTGTTCGGTGACGTCGAAGTCGCTGATCACGCCGTCCTTGAGCGGGCGAACGGCGACGATGCTGGCGGGCGTCCGACCGAGCATCCGCTTCGCTTCGGTGCCGATGGCGAGCACCTTCTTGGTCTTCTTGTTGACCGCCACGACGGACGGCTCGTCGATGACGACGCCCTTGCCACGAACGGTGACGAGGGTGTTCGCGGTGCCGAGGTCGATCCCGATGTCGTGGGAAAACAACCCCAGCAGCCAATTGAGCGGCGAGAACAAACGGCTGACTCCGGACCGCTGGGCGCGAGCGGCCGCGATTATAGTCGAGCGCTTGCCCGCGGACCCCTTACGCGGCTACTCGTCCTCGCCGTTGCGGTACCGCTCGAGCGCCTGCCGCGCCATCGTGCGTGCCTCTTCGAACTCGAGCTCGTTCCGGCTGTAGGCCAGCGCGTACCAATCGTCCCGGCCGCTGTCGCGGAGCGTGCCTACCAGGATGGTCTCCGGGCCGCTCCGCTTCAGTTCCCGGATCGAGCGGGCTTCGAACACCTCCAGGGGCTCGAGGATCGCCACGTACTGCCCCGGCGTGCGCTTCCACTCGATGACGGATTTGGGCCGACGATAGGTGTATTCACGCATCCCATCCCCCGCCGGCCGAGGTATCGGCTCTGGCGGGATTATAGAGCGGGGTCCTCTAGTGGAGACTTCCCGTAAGGAGCAGGACGATCAGGACCAGGAGCAGCAGGCCGGCTGGCGACCAGCTCGCGTAGCCCCACCGGCTGTAGCCCCAGCCACCGCCGAAAAGCAGCAGCACCAACAGGATCAACAACAGCGGCGTCATCTCTCTTAGCCTCCTCCACGCGCGGAGGGCAGAAGACGTGCCAGCCTAGCTTTCGAGCGGGAGCACCCTCCCGTCGGCGAAATAGGGAAAGTCGAACGCGGCCACGTCGCCGGCCGCTTTGCCCGGGATGGGGAAGAGCCGCGCGGTGAGCGGCTTCTCGAGCCGGACCGCCATAGTCGCGACCTCTCCGATTAACTGCGCCAGCCCTTCGGCCGGTGCGTCGCCGGGCAGCGGCACCGTGTCGAGCCCCAGCCCGCACACCGCGGCGCACAGCAGGAGGTCGTCGAGCCCGAACGTGCCCTCGACGCTCCGGCGCGCGAGGACGGCGTCTTCGAGGACCGGCAGCATCAGCCCCGAGAAACCACAGCGCTGCACCTTAGTCTGCCGGATCCCCTGGACGATGGCGGCCGCGGCCGAGACAGTCCCGCGGCCGCCGAAGGCCGTGCCGCTCAGGGTCTCTATCGCGCCCGCCAGGCTGGTCACGTCGTCGGGGAAGGGCGCCGGGGAGACGTCGACGCCGAGGTACCTGTGGCCGCGCCGTTTGGCGATCCGTCGCGCCTGCTCGTCCAGCGGGGCGACGGCCCTGTCGAAGGTGGCCGCGATCCTGGCGGGCGCGTCCACGAGCGAGGGCCGGTCGCGCACCGCGTCGTTGACGAGGTCGGCCGCCTGGAGCGCGACGCCGAAAGCCGGCGGGCCGCCGTCGTGGTAGGCGGCCGGGAAGAAGGGGATGTGCGGCGGGCACCGGGCGATCGCGGCGAAGCGCAGGTTGCCGAAACCGTCCGCCCCCAGGCTGGCGATCCGGCGGATCACGCCCGCCGCCGCGTCGATCGCACGCAGGTCGATGCCACGCTCACCGGTGACGTTGGCGGACACGAAGACAGCGCTGGTGGCCGCGATCACGTCCGGCGCGGCGTCCAGTCGGCCAACGGGGATCGGCCCGAGTGAAACGTACTCCACGCCGGCGTCCTGGCACGCCGCCTCGACGTCGCGCGCAAATCCGACGAGGTCGCCGCCGTGGACCACCGGCCGGGCACTGACCGCCAGCCGGACCGTCTGGACCTCGAAGCCGTTCTCGTCCAGGATGCGCCGGCCATTGCGCAGCAGCCGCGCCGCGTCGTCGACGACCTCGCCAAGCGAGCGCTCGTCGGCCGCCTGGAACGCGGTAAGGGCGCGCACTTTCACTTTGGCCGATTGTACCGGCGCCTAGAATTCGAAATAACATGGGCGAGATCGCGGCGTTCGCCGGACGCTATCCGTTTGCGCTGGACGATTTCCAGCTCCAGGCCATCGACGAGCTCGCCTGTGGCGGGTCGGTTATGGTGGCGGCGCCGACCGGGACCGGCAAGACGGTCGTGGCCGAGTACGCTGTCTTCCGGGCGCGCGAGCGCCAGCGGCGCGCCTTTTACACGACGCCGATCAAGGCCCTCTCGAACCAGAAGTTCCGCGACTTCCGGCGGGAGTACGGCGACGACGTGGGACTGCTCACCGGCGACGTTGTGGAGAACCCGGGCGGCAGCATCCTCGTGATGACCACCGAGGTCGTACGGAACATGCTGGTCCAGCGGCCCAAGGAGCTCGTCGACGTCGACTGCATCGTCTTCGACGAGGTCCACTTCCTGGCCGACGCGGCGCGAGGAACGACGTGGGAAGAGGCGATCATCTGCGCGCCGCGCCACGTCCAGCTCGTCTGCCTCTCCGCGACGGTGTCGAACGCGGGCCAGCTCGCCGACTGGATCTCGGCGGTGCACCGACCGATCAAGCTCATCGTCCACAAGCAGCGATCGGTGCCGCTCGAGCACTTCTACTTCGTCGAAAACCATCTCGTGCCGATGATCGACGCGAACGGCCGGGCGACGCGCCAACTGCGCGGCATCGGCGGCGAGAACCGACGCGGCGTTAGGACCCGCGGGCACGACTGGTCGCGCGAAAGGCGCGGCGAAGGACGCGACGAGCCGCGCCCGGTCGACGTCGTGCGCAAGCTGCGGCGCGAGGAGCTGCTGCCCGCGCTGTACTTCTTCTTCAGCCGGCGCGAGTGCGAGGTGGCGGCGCACGCGTGCGCGCCGCTGCGCCTGGCGGACGCGACGGCCGCGCGCGAGATCGACGCGCTGGTCGAGGAGCGCCTCGCCTCGTTGTCCGATGATGACCGTGCGCTCAACCAGGTCGGCGCGCTGACGCGGCTGTTGCCGCTGGGCGTCGGCTTCCACCACGCCGGTATGCTGCCGGTACTGAAGGTGCTGGTCGAGGAGCTGTTCAACCGCGGGCTCCTGAAGGTCGTCTTCGCGACCGACACGCTGTCGCTCGGCATCAACATGCCGGCCAAGACCGTGGTCGTCGGCGAGCTGACCAAGTTCGACGGCGAATCGCGTCGCCCGCTGACGCCGAACGAGTACCAGCAGCTCACCGGGCGCGCAGGTCGGCGCGGGCTCGACCCGCGGGGTGTCGCGGTCGTCCCGTACTCCCCGTGGATCACCGCCGAGGAGGCGATCACGATCGGTACCGGCGAGCTGCTGCCGATCGAGAGCACGTTCACGCTCCGGTACAACACGGTGCTCAACCTCTGGGACGCCGGTCCGAAGCCGACCGAGCGCCTCGCGCACCTGTTCTCGTCCTCGCTGCGCGAGTTCCAGCTCGACGACGAGGTGAAGGCGCTGCACGACGAGCTGCGCGCGATCGACCACGAGCTGCGTAGTCTGCCGAGGGAGGAGCTGAACCGACCTGCCCACGGCGGCGAGGCACGCCGCTTCCGTGGGAAGCACTACGCCAGCCGCTACACGCACCGTGACCTCTTGATCGACCGCCGGGCGGCGCTGGAGCAGGAGACCCTCCGGGCGCGGCAGGCGAAACGGAACCGCGCGGCGCGGACGCTGCGCAGCCTCGAGCGGGTCCTTGAGGGCTTCGGCTATCTCGAGTACGGTCGACCGACCCAGAAGGCGCCGGCGCTCCGCGAGCTGTTCGACGCGAACGGCCTCATCCTGAGCGAGGCGCTCGCACGAAAAGTCTTTGGCGATGCCGACGCGGCCGACGTGGTCGAGGTGCTGAGCTGGTTCTGCTACGACCGCGATCGCGCCTTTTACAACCGCTTCCGCATCCCGCCCTCGGTGTGGGACCTGCGCGAGCGCATGGAGCGCATCCAGGACAAGGTGCTGCGAGCCGAGGCGGACGCCGGCGTGACGCTCACGCCCGGCTTCACAGGCGCGTTCACCGGAATCGCGTACGCCTGGTGCCAAGGGGTGGAGTTCGCCGAGCTGCTCAACGGCGTCGGGCTGCCCGAGGGCGACATCATGCTGACCTTCAACAAGACGCTCGACTTGGTCCGCCAGGTGCGCGACGCTGCGCGGGCGCTCAGCGCCGACCAACCCATCCTCCCGCTGCTGGACGAGGGCGAGCAACTGATGCGCCGCGGCATCGTGGCACTCTGCCTGGGGGTCGGCGTGCCGATGCTAGACTCCCGGCCAACCGAGAGCGCCGCGTGAAGCTCGTGATCGCGATCGTCCAGGACCAGGACGCCAGCGCCGTCGTCGATGGGCTCGTGCAGCGCGAGTTCCGCTCGACCCGCATCAACACGCAGGGCGGGTTCCTCAAGCGCGGCAACGCGACGCTGCTGATCGGCGTCGAGGACGACCAGGTACCCGACGTGCTCCAGGTCATCAAGGAGAACGCGCGTCGGGGGGGCGACGGCCGCGCGGCTGGCACGATTTTCGTGCTCAACGTCGCCCGCTTCGTCAGGGTGTAGCGATGGAGAAAGCCGAAGAGAAGCTGCGGCTCACGCAGCTCTCGCACGGCGCTGGCTGAGCGTGCAAGCTCGGCTCCGCCGAGCTGGCGCACGTGCTGCGCCACCTACCTCCGATCGTCGACCCGAGGGTGCTGGTCGGGAACGCGACGAACGACGATGCCGCCGTGTACCGCCTGAACGACGAACAGGCGCTCGTCGCGACGGTGGACTACTTCACGCCGATCGTCGACGACCCGTACGACTTCGGGCAGATCGCCGCGGCGAACGCGCTCTCCGACGTGTACGCGATGGGCGGCCGACCGCTCTTCGCCTTGGCGATCTGCGGCTTCCCGCGCGATCGGCTCGGCGAGGGCGTGCTCGAGCGGATTCTGCGCGGCGGCGTCGACAAGGCGGCTGAGGCCGGCATCCCGGTCGTCGGCGGCCACTCGATCGACGACGCCGAGCCGAAATACGGGATGGCGGTGACTGGCCTCATCCATCCCGAACGCATCGTGCGCAACGTCGGCGCGCGCGTCGGCGACCGCCTGTTCCTGACGAAGCCGATCGGGTCCGGCATCGTCGCGACCGCGATCAAGCGCGGCCTGGCCGAGCCGGAGCTGATCCGGCGGACCGTCGAGATCATGGCGACGCTGAACCAGGCGGCAGCCGAGGCGATGCTGGAGGTGGGGGTGGACGCCGGCACCGACGTGACCGGCTTCGGGCTGCTCGGCCACCTCGCCGAGATGACTGGCGGCTCGGGAGTCGCGGCGCGCGTCTACGCCGAACGCGTCCCGGTGATCGCGCGCGCGCGCGAGCTGGCCCACCAGGACGTGGTGCCCGGTGGGACGCGCCGCAACCACGCGGGCGTCGCCGATGTCGTGCGGTGGCCGGCTGGCATGGCAGAGGCGGAGCAGCTCCTTCTGGCGGACGCTCAGACGTCCGGCGGCCTGTTATTGGCGGTGCGCCCGGAGCGCGCTGAGGCTCTGCGGTCGGCGCTTGTCGCGCGCGGTGCGCCGGTCGCGGCCGAGATCGGCGAGGTCGTGCCGGGCGACGGTTGGATCGAGGTAGAGTGATGGCGTTCAAGCTCGCGTTCAGCACGCTCGGCTGTCCGAATTGGACGATCGAGCAGGTCGGCGAGGCCGGCCGCCGCTACGGCTACGACGGCGTCGAGCTGCGGCTGCTCGACGGCGAGTTGCTGCCTCCGGAAGTCGACGCGGCCGGGCGCGCGCGGATCAAGAAGGCGCTGAACGGCCTAGCGGTCTGCTGCGTCGACACGTCGGCGCGCTTCGCCTTCCGCGACCCCGACGAGCGCGCGCGGAACCGGCGGATGGCCGAGCAATACCTCGCGCTGGCGAGCGAGCTCGAGGCGCCGATGATCCGCGTCTTCGGCGGCAACCTCGCCGAGGGGCAGCCGCTGGCCGAGGCGGTGGGCCTGATAGCCGACAGCCTGAACGAGCTCGCGCCGAAGGCCGAGCAGCGCGGTGTCAAGATCGTGCTCGAGACGCACGACGCGATGTCCGCCGGCCGAGCTGTCGCCGACGTGCTCTCGCGCGTGCCGAGCCAGTGGATCGGCGCGCTGTGGGACAGCCACCACCCGTTCCGGATGGGCGAGGCGGTCGAGGAGACGTGGGGGCTGATCGGCGCTCGCACGCTCCACACGCACGTCAAGGACGCGCGGCGCCGGGGCGACGGCTGGCAGCTTGTACCGCTGGGCGACGGTGACGTCCCGGTCAAGGAGATGCTCGCAACGCTGAAGCGGCACGGGTGGAGCGGCTGGGTCGGCGTCGAGTGGGAGAAGAAGTGGCATCCCGAGCTCGCCGACGCCGACGAGGCGATGCCGCAACACGCGCAGGTGCTCCGGAGGTACATCGAAGAGCTTGGCTAGCCCGGGTGCCCGCTGCGGCTGTGGCGCGGCGCTGACAGCGTTCTGGATCTGGCCGGACGAGGAGCGCGACAACCTCGTGCACGTTACCGATCGGTGGCGCGACATCCCGAAGAACGCCGAGCAGGTACGCGCCGTCTCGGCCACCGACGCGGCGATCGCCTACGACCGCCGGCACGAGCCCGAGCACGACGTGCTCGGCCCCAGCGGTCTGCTCCGCAGGGGCCGCTGCTCTCGCCGGATGGGCCTGCGTCGTTGACCCTCCCCTCTCGGAGGGGGACGGATCAGAACGTGGTCGTCAGCTGCTGCGTCTCCCCAGTCCGGGCCGCCTTGTAGGCGAGCTCGATCAGCTCGACCACGTGGCGGGCATGCTCGGCGGTCGGGATCGGTTCTTTGTCGTGCAGGATGCAGTCGGCCAGGTGGGCGATGTCGGCGTAGACGTGCGCCTCGGGCATGCGGAGGTGCGCGCCCTTGACGTACGAGATGTCCCGCCCCTCCGTGGTCAGCTTGAGCGTGCCGCCGTCGAAGCCGAGCGTGCCCTTGAGGCGGTTCGGCAGGTTGAGCTCGACGCCGCCGAGGGCGCGGCCCATGTCGATCGTGCCCTCGGTCCCCATGATGATCAGCCGCCCGAACCCGAGCGTGGCCGGCGCCCGGCAGTTCTGCCCACCGGCGACCGCGAACGTCGCGTCGCCGAAGTCGAGCAGCATGAGCGTGTTGTCGTCCATCTCGACCTGGATCGGGTTGCCCTTGAAGTAGCGGACCGGCAGGCCGATGCCCGACATGGCCGACACGCGCTTGACCGGGCCCAGGATGCCGGTCAACGTGTGGAGACTGTAGACGGCCATGTCGTAGACCGGCCCGCCCCCCTTGCGGTAGTACCAGGTCGGGTCGACGTTCGAGAGCACGTCCGACCCACCGCGGAACGCCTCGGCTTCGTGGCCACCGCCGGCGTTGCTCGTGAGCGCCCAGTAGATTTTGCCGAGCGCGCCGTCGCGCACGAGGTCGCGGATGCGCTGGTGGATGCCGTCGAGCATCTGCCCGGGCGAGGCGACCAGCTTGACGCCCGCCCGCTTGCGCGCTTCGACGACGTCGTTCGCCTCGTCCAGCGTCGTCGTCATCGCCTTCTGGACGTAGACGTGCTTGCCCGCGGCCAGTGCCTTCATCGTCTGCTCGTAGTGCACGGGGATCGGTCCGGCGATCGCGACCGCGTCGAGGTCGGCCACTTCGAGCATCTGGTCGAAGCTCGAGAAGTGCCGCTCGACGTCGTAGCGCCGGGCGGTCTCCTCGGCTCGCTCGGCGACGACGTCGCACACGGCGGCGAGCTCGATCGTCTCCTGCGCGTCGGGCTGCGCCAGGTGCGGGAGGATGCCGCGCTGCGAAAGGGACCCGAGCCCCGACAAACCGAGCCTGACCTTCTTCATTCCCTCACTCCTCGAGCTGCTGGTAGAGATAGAGCGAGCCCGTGATGCACACGTCGACGCTGCCGGCCTCCGCGAGCGCCTCCCGGACGGAGCCGGCCACCCGCGCGCGCAGGCCCGCCGCCTCCGCGCGTGACGCGACCCGCGCCGGGTCCATCGACTCGAAGCCCGGCACCGGCACGCAGACGACCGCGTCGCCAACCGTTGCCAACGCGCGCAGCATAGCGTCGGCGTCGCGGCGCGTGAGCAGTCCGACCACGAAGGTCCAGCGCACGCCGGGGAAGTGGTCGCGCAGGGCCTCGGCGAGCACGGCGGCCGACTCCGCCGTGTGCGCGCCGTCGTAGACGAGCAGTGGCGCGTCGTGGAGCACTTCGAGCCGCCCCGGCCAGCGCACCGCCGCGAGTGCGCGGCGCACCGCGTCGGGGTCGACGTGGCGTCCCTCGGCTGCGAGCAGCTCCTCGACCGCGCAGAGCGCGACGCAGGCGTTCTCCGCCTGGTGGCGGCCGAGTAGGCTGATGCGAACGTCGGCGAAAGTGCGGTGCGGCGTGCGGAGGTCGGCCACCACACCGGTGCGGTCGAGCAGGCGCACGTCGAGTCCTGCCTCGCGGCCGAGCCGGACGAGCCGCCCCCCGGCCAGCGCCACCCCAGCCTCGATCACCGCCGCGACGTCGGGCGGCTGCGGCGCGCTGATGCAGGTGCGCCCAGGCTTGACGATCGCCACCTTCTGGGCGGCGATCTCGGCGGTCGTCCGGCCGAGGCGCGGCACGTGCTCGAGCCCGATCGGCGCGATGCAGGCGACGTCGCCGTCGAGGACGTTCGTCCCGTCGAAGCGTCCGCCGCGGCCGACCTCGATCGCCGCGTACCGAAGGCCGGTGTCGCGGAAGTGCTCTAGTGCCGCGACCAGCAGGAGGCGCCAGATCGCGTGGACGTTCTGGCCGAGCCGCTCGGACGCGCCGATCAGCTCGGTGAGGCGGCTGGCAAGCTCCTCGCGGTCGATCGGCGGACCGCTCCCCTGGCCGATCCGCTCCTCGACATACACGAGGTGTGGCCCGGTGAACGTGCCCGCCGGGAGGCCGTGCGCGCGCAGCAGCGCGGCCGCCATGGTGACGACGGACCCCTTGCCCTTGGAGCCGGTCACGTGGACGACGCGCAGGCCGTCCTGCGGGTTACCGCGCGCGGCCAGGAACCCGCGGAGCTCGTCGAACGGGAAGGAATCGACCGTGCCGACGTCTGGTCCCTTGGTCCACGACCGATCGAGGTAGGCGACCAGCTCGGCGTAGTTCATCTAGGGGCGGAGGGCGATTATAGGGATGCTATACTCGCATGCCGGGGGGACTCGAACCGATGCTGGTCGAGATGGTCGTCGAGAGCGTTCGCGTGAACCTCCAGACCTACCAGCGCGTCGTCGTGCTCAAGGAGAAGGGTGCGGACCGCTACCTGCCGATCTGGATCGGCAACAACGAGGCTGACGCCATCGTCATCCAGCTCCAGAACGTGCCGGTGCCCCGTCCGCAGACGCACGACCTGTTGAAGGCCGTCATCTCGCAGCTGGGCGCCAAGGTGAGCCACATCGTAGTGAACGACCTGAACGACGAGGTCTTCTACGCGCGGATCAACGTCGACCTCGACGGCCGCCACGTGGAGATCGATTCGCGGCCGAGCGACGCGATCGCGCTGGCGGTCCGGATGCAGGCGCCGATCTACGCCGAGGACAGCGTCCTCGAGCGGGCTGGCGTTGCTCTCGATGCGGAGAGCGAAGAGGTCGAAGCGTCGTCGCGGTCGGGCGAGGGGCAGTCCGAGAGCTCGTCGGTCGATCCGGAGCGGCTGCCGGCCGCGTTCCGGGACTTCATCAACACGCTCGATCTGGACGACTTGGGGCGCGGCGGGCAGGGCAAGCGCTAAAGGCCGCGCTTGGCCGCTGGCGGCCGGCGTATGATCTCTCGGCTGGCCCGCCTCTTGCACGCTGGAGGCCCACATGCCCGAGAAGAACCCGCGCGGTTACTTCACCTTCGTCCTGCACAGCCACCTGCCGTACGTGCGCCGCGCCGGCCGGTGGCCGCACGGCGAGGAGATGATCCACGAGGCCCTCGCCGAGACGTACCTGCCGCTGCTCATGGCGCTGGATCAGCTCGTCGAGGAGGGGCTGCGGCCCCGCCTTACGCTCGGCCTCACGCCGATCCTGCTCGAGCAGATCGCCGACTCGGACGTGCTCGACTCCTTCGAGGCGTACCTGGGCGAGGAGATCGCGGCGGCCCGCACTGACGCGGAGCGCTACCGAGGGACCGAGCCGCACCTCGCATACCTGGCTGGCTTCTACGAGGACTTCTACCGCGGCGTCCTCGAGTCGTTCTGCGGTAAGTACAACCGGGACGTCGTCGGCGGGTTCCGCCGTCTACGCGAGGCCGGCTGCCTGGACGTGCTGACGTGCTGCGCGACGCACAGCTACCTGCCGCTGGTGAGCCGCGACTCGACGATCTACGGCCAGCTTCGGACAGGCTACCAGTCGAGCCAGCGGCACATGCGAGGCGCCCGGCCGACCGGAATCTGGCTGCCGGAGTGCGGCTACCGACCGCCCTATTACACCGACGATGGCGTCTATAAGCCGGGCGTCGAGGAGTTCCTCGCGGAGGTAGGCCTCGGCTACTTTTTCACCGAGACGTTCGTCGTCGCCGGCTCGAGCGCGATCGGCAAGGTTGCCGGCGACGTGGTCGGTCCGTACGGTGTTCCACGCCGGCGCGTTGTCCAGACGACCGAGGGTGTCTCGAAGGCGGGCGAGCGGAGCGTGCTGCGGCCGTACTATGTCCGCACGCCGAGGGTCGCCGTGTTCGCCCGTGATCCCCGAACCGGCATGCAGGTCTGGTCAGCCGCGCACGGCTACCCGGGCGACTTCGACTACCGTGAGTTCCACCGGAAGGACACGGGGTCGGGCTTGCAGTACTGGCGAGTCACCGGCGCGCAGGTCGACCTCGGCCAGAAGGATTACTACCACCCCGAATGGGCGGCTGGGCGAGTACAGGTGCACGCCGACCACTTCGCGGGCCTCGTCGCCCAGTCGCTGCGGGACTTCCACGACCAATACGGGCGGCCCGGCCTGATCGTCTCGGCGTACGACACGGAGCTGTTCGGCCACTGGTGGTTCGAGGGCGTCGCGTGGCTGCGGGAGGTGCTGCGTCGGCTCGACGCCAACCCGGAGGTCGGGCTCACGACCGCGCACGACTACCTCGCGGCGTACCCCCCCGACGAGGTGCTGGACATCCCGGAGAGCTCGTGGGGCGCGGGAGGCGACCATTCGACCTGGATGAACGAGGGCACCGCCTGGATGTGGCCGCTGATCCACGGGGCCGAGGAGCGAATGGAGCGCATCGTCGCCGCCAACCCTGGCGCGGACGGGCTGCAGCGTGAGCTGCTCGCCCAGGTCGCGCGCGAGCTGGTCTTGCTCGAGTCGAGCGACTGGCCGTTCCTGGTGTCGACCGGGCAGGCGGCGGAGTACGCCGTCGGGCGCTTCCAGCAGCACCTGGCCAGGTTCAACCGGCTCGCGCAAGCGGCCGAGCTGCGCCAGATGGACGACGAGGTAGAGCGGTTCCTCCGCACATGCCAGCGGGCCGATAACCCGTTCCCCGACATCGACTACCGGGTTTTCGCGAACCGCGAAGGGAAGGCGCGGGCGCCCAGCGCGGCCGCTTAGGATCGCGCCAACGGGATCCGCAGCTCCTCGAGCGGGACGTCCCGCTCGAGGAGCGAGCCCAGGTCGTAGCCCTTGCCGGGCTCCTCGCCGGGGATGCGCCACTTCGCGGCGAAGATCCGCCAGTTGCGGTCCATCAGCCCGGCGTAGTCCACCTTCTCCGACTTGAAGGTCTGGCTGCCCCAGTGGTGGACGAAGCAGTCGTTCGCGACCCAGCACTTGAAGCCGGCGAGCATCGCGCGGATGCAGTAGTCGTCGTCTTCGTAGTTGCCGGCGCCGAACGCCTCGTCGAGGCCGCCGATCGCGTCGATCACCTGTCGGCGGATCGCGAGGCAGAAGCCGATGAGCTTGCCGACCTGGAAGCCCGTCGCGTGGTGGCGAAGCCGCCAGTCGGCCGCGAAGCGGTGCATCTGGGCGACGTCCGAGCCGTACTGCGCCTCGTTGCACATCTGAACGCTGAACACCCAGTTCGAGCGAGGACCGGTTAGCCCGATCCCAGGGTCGCGCACCATCGGCGCGATCAACGCGTCCAACCACCCCACCGGCGTGAGCGTGTCGTTGTTCAGCAGGACCACGTAGTCGCCGCGCGCGGCCGCCAAACCCTGGTTGCACGCCGCGGCGAAGCCGCGGTTCTCGTCGTTGCGCAGATGCCGAACGTCCGGCTGCGCGGCCGCCCACGCCGGCGTGTCGTCCTCCGACCCGTTGTCGACCACGATGATCTCGACGGGGTCAGGCGTGTTGGCGCGGAGGCTCTCGACACACGCCCGCGTCAGAGCCAGCTGGTTCCGCACCGGGATCACGATCGACACGAGCGGCCGCGCGGCGTGCGCGAACGGGTCGGACGGGGCGACCTGGGCGCGCACCAGGAACTGGTACACGAACAGCTCCTCGGCATCCTCGGGTGTCGGCGTCTGGATCGCGATCGAGCCGAAGTTGAGCGCGGCCGGCCGCCCGGCGGCGACCCAGTGGTGCACGTTCGGGTCGTGGACGTAGCGCATCGCGTCGATGCGGTAGCCGGCCCGGCCGAAGGCGCGCTGGATCTCCCGCCGGGTGAAGAAGTGGATGTGCGTCCGGTCCATCAGGCCGGCCTCCTGGTAGGTCCAGTCGCCGCGCGCCAGCATCGTGACGACCGATGCGTTCCGCGCGTTCGGAATCGAAGCGACGATCACGCCGCCCGGCGCGAGGTACGGCTTCACCCGCTCGATCACCGCCTCGGGATCGCGGAGGTGCTCCAGGACGTCGGCGAACAGGATGGCGTCGAACTCCCCCGGCGTGAAGTGCTCGGCGAAGTCCATCCGCTCGCAATCGCCGACGATCACCTCGTCCAGGCGCGTCCGCGCCAGCTCCGCCGGCTCAGGAAGCAGCTCGACGCCGACGACGTACGCGCCGCGCTCGCGCCTGATGCGTGCGCCGCAGGCGCCCGCGGCGCAGCCGAATTCGAGCACCCGCCGGGCGCCCGGCGGGATGAGCGCGATGACCTCGGGCCGCTCGAACTCGTAGTAGCCGGCCGAGGCCGAGGCGCGCGGGCGCTCGATCGTCGTGGTGCTCATCGCGGGGTCCCTCTCACGTCTGGATGGGCCTGGGTGGCTTGCGCAGCACAACCCCGGCCGCCGTCTCGATTACCTGAGCAGCTGGAGGACGGACTGTGGGAAGACGTTGGCCTGGGCCAGGACGGCGGTGCCGGATTGCGACAGGATCTGGAGCTTGGTGAACTCGACCGTCTCGTTCGCGACGTCGAGGTCGCGGATGCGCGACTCCGACGCGTGCAGGTTTTCGCTCGACGTGCCGAGCGTGTTGACGATCGCCTCGAGCGCGTTCTGCGAGCCACCGAGGATCGAGCGCTGCTGGCTCACCGCGTCGATGGCGGCGTCGATCAGCGCGAGCGACTTGTTCGCGGCGTCGGGTGACGTTTCGTCCACCACATCCACGCCGAGCGCCTGCGCCTGCATGTCGCCGAAGGCGATAGACATGCGCTCGCCGCCGTTCGCGCCGACTTGCAGGTTGAGACCGTTCGCGAGCGAGCCGTCGAAGATCACGAACTGGTCGTAGCGGGTGGTCGTCGCGATCCGGTCGATGTTGTCGATCAGCGCGTTGACCTCGGTCGTGATCGCGTTGCGCTCGTCGACGTTCAGCGTGCCGTTGCCCGCCTCAACGGTCAGCTCGCGCATACGCTGGAGCGCGGCGTGGACGTTCTCCAGCGCGCCCTCGGCCGTCTGGACGAGCGACACGCCGTCCTGCGCGTTGCGACCGGCCTGGTCGATGGCGCGGATCTGCGAGCGCAGCTTCTCGCTGATCGTGAGACCGGCGGGGTCGTCCTTGGCGACGTTGATCCGCAAACCCGAGGAGAGCCGCTGAGTCGCGACGCTGAGGTCGTCCTGGACAACGCCGAGGTTGCGCTCGGCAAGGAGCGCCTGCATGTTGGTGTTGATCTTGACCATCGGTGCCTCGCTGCGGTTCTATCTTCCGTCTGCTGACCGCCGGAACAGGTGGGCCCATCTGTCCCGCACCGCGGGGTTCGCTTCGATGATCGGCGTCTGCTCGCCCCGGCGCAGGGTCGGGTTCGCTACGCTGCCGCCAGCGCCTTCTGCGCACGCATTGCCTCGATCGCGAGCGCGAGGCTGACCCGTATGCCGGCCGACGCGGGGTCGATCGACGCGGCGAGCGCGAACGCGTTGACCGCGTCCTCGTAGCGGCCCAGCCGGCGCAGCGCCGTGCCGAGGCAGTGGTAGATCGGCGCGTGGCGTGGGTGGTGGTCGAGTGCGCGCGCGAGCACGTCGGCGCACGCCTGCGCCTCGCCGGCTTCGAGCAGCAGCTCCCCCAGCCACTGCCAGTACTCCGCCTTGTCCGGGGTCGTCCGAACGGCCTCGTCGAGCGCATCGTAGGCGCCCTGCGTGTCGCCCGAGCGGACCAGCGCCTGGCTGAGCCGAAGCTGCGCCTCGGCCATGGTCGGCGCAGCCTCGACCGCGCGCCGCAGGTAGGTAATCGCCTCGTGGGGCCGCCGCGCAGCGAGCAGCATCTTGCCGTACGACAGGTTGGTGAGCGGCTGGTCGGGCGCCATCTCGTGGGCGCGGCGACCGCGCTCGAGTGCACGCGCGCGATCCTTCTGGCTCCAGGCGCACCACGACAGCTGGATCATCGCCTTCCAACTCCCCGTACCCGCCTCGGTCTGAAACTCGGCAACGCGGGAACGGATCGCCATCGCCAGCTCCAGGTAGCGCTCGGCCTGCGCGAAGTTCTCGAGCCGCTGGTAGGCACAGCCGAGCAGGTAGCACAGCTCGGAATAGGCGTAGACGCGGACCGCCTCGAGCCCGAGCTTGACCGCCTCTTCGGGCCGGTTCAGGTTCATCGCGTAGCGCATCGCCGCGCAGTACATCGCGCCCTGGAAATCCGGACGCATCCGGCCCTTGTATCGCCGGATGCCGCGCTTGATGGTCTTGAGGGCGGTCGGGAACTGGCCGACCGATGCGTACTCCTGCGCCAGGTAGTAGTAGTCGACGTGCTCGTCGGTCGTCTGCATCCACTTCTTGAGGATGCGCATGTTCCGCGTGTTTTTGCCGCGCGCGAGCCGCGCCTTTGGGTTGGCGTAGCCGTCGTGGTCGACGATCAGCGTCGCGCAGCTCGCGTCGTGCTCGGGTCGGTCGCCGTGGATGCAGTAGACCGCCTCGTGGATCGGCCGGCGCCAGCGGACGTCAGGGCGGTTCCGGTACAGCCGGCGGGCCGCGTAGACGTCGAAGCCAAGGCCATCGGGGGCCGGGTTTCGCAGCGGCGTGCGCAGGAACAGGACGTGCTCGGGCTTCGCGGCCAGCTCGGCGCGCAGGGCGGCCGGGTCGGCCACGACCGCGACCTCGTCGGCGTCGACGTGCAGGACCCACTCGCCGTGCGTGCGATCGAGCGCGAAGTTCCGCGCCGCCGCGAAGTCCTCGCACCAGGCGAAGTAGTGTATCGACGCTCCGAAGCTCTCCGCGATCTCAACCGTGCGGTCGGTGGACCCGGTGTCCACGACGACGATCTCGTCCGCGAACGGCTTCACGCTGCTGAGGCAGCGGGCGAGGTCCTTCTCCTCGTTCTTCACGATCATCGAGACGCTGACGAAAGGCCGATCGCCCATTGCTGTGCCGCCCTCCATGGCGTGGTGCGTGCTCGGAGGCGATTATCGGCCGGGGTCCGCGCGACTTTAAGGAGACCGCGGCGCTCGGCTGGCCATTACATGCCCGGCGCGCGGAGCGCCCACCCCTTACGGGGACACCCCTAAAGTCCGTCCGACCTGGGCCGATAATGGCCCAGACGGCGAAGAGTCGAAGGAGGACGACGGCGCGAGGCGCCGAACGCAGGTCGAACGAGCGGCCGTGGGCCGCACGCGACGCCGGGGCACGGACGCTCCGGCGCGACGGCGATGAGCCGTCACACCAAGCACAGGAGGCTCCCCCCTAACATGGGCGTTCGTATCTACACGAACATCGATGCCATCGACGCCGACCGGCACCTCGGCATCACGTCGACCAACCTGAGCAAGGCGATCCAGCGGCTGTCGTCCGGCTTGCGGATCAACAGCGCGGCCGACGACGCGGCCGGTCTCGCCATCAGCGAGCGCCTGCGGGCGCAGGTCGCCGGCGACAACCAGGCGGTTCGCAACTCGCAGGACGGCATCTCGCTCTTCCAGACCGCCGAAGGCGCGCTCGACGAAGTCCACGCGATGCTGCAGCGCGCGCGCGAGCTGACGGTGCAGGCCGCGAACGGCACGCTTTCGAGCAACGACGTCAACTCGATCGGGGCCGAGCTGCAGCAGCTCGGGAACGCGATCGACCGTATCGCGCACACGACCCAGTTCAACGGGCTGATCCTTTTGGACGGGACGTTCAATGGATCGGTCCCAGGCGGTGTGACCAACCCGCTGACGCTGCAGGTCGGCGCCAACGGTAACACGTTCGTAGCGGCAACCGGGATCACGTACGACTACACGCTCCAGGTCACCATGAACAACATGACGACCGAGAGCCTGGCCGACTCTACCGGCACCGTGATCGGCCTCGATCAGATCCTCGGCTCGGGCACGTGGACAGCGGCGAACATCGTGATCGCCGGCGGCGGCGGCCTGCAGACCGTGTCGGTTGCCAACCAGAACCTGCTCAGCCTCGATCTAGCGATCGACGCCGTTTCGTCGTTCCGTGGCCAGTTGGGTGCCAAGCAGAACGCGCTCGAACACACCATCAACAGCCTCAACGTCGCGTCCGAGAACCAGGCGGCCGCCGAATCGCGGATCCGCGACCTCGACGTGGCCAACCAGACGGTGGAGTTCACCAAGCTGCAGATCTTGCAGCAGGCCGGCACCGCGGTCCTCGCCCAGGCGAACACGTCGCCGCAGACGGTCTTGCAGCTCCTGCGGTAAGCGCCGGCTCTCTAGGTACGGAGGTAGGCTGTGGATAACAGCGCGGTTACTATCGCAACCGGCGCCGGCGCGCCGAACGCGCCGCCGCCGCCCGTGCGGATGGTGCCGTCTGGCAAGGCGGCGCCTCCCGACGACTCGGCCCCGGTCCAGGCTCCCCGGCAGTCAGACGCGGACTTCCTGGCGCATCAGGCGCTCGCCGCGTCGTCGGCCGACGTCGAGCGCCAGACCTACGCGCGCTTCATCGTGGACCCGCAGTCGCACGACGTCCACGTGGAGATCATCGACGCATCCAAGCAAGAGGTGATCCGAACGATCCCCGGCGACGACCTGCGCCGCCTGGCACAGGACTACCGGGCCTCGAACGGCCTCGTGCTCGACTCGACCGCGTAGGCACCTCCTGGCGCAGACCGGCGCCCGCTCTGCCGGCCAGCCGGCGGAGCGGGCGTTTTGGTCCGAAGCGGGGTGCGGCGCGGGCTTCGACGGAGCCCACACCGCGGGCACGGGCACTGGCCCTACTGGGCACCAGTCCACGTGCCGATACTGGTTACGTCTCGGAGGACACGGCGATGGCGACGAGCAGCACCAGCAGCGCGGCCAGCAGCGCGATCCAGTTCACGGGGCTCGCCTCGGGCCTGGACACGAACGCCCTGATCACCGCGATGCTGAAGGTCGATCAGACCCGCATCGACACGCTGACGCAGCAGCGCGCGACGGTCGACGCGCAGATCTCGGCGATCGGGACGCTGCGGTCGAAGCTGAACACGCTCGACGATAAGCTGCAGGCCCTCCGCTTCCAGACGCAGGTGTTCACGCGCAGTGCGACGACGGACACTCCGAGCGGCCAGGCGCCGATCGTCGGCGTCAGCGCGGACTACACCGCGCAGCTCGGCTCGTTCAAAGTCACCGTCAACCAGCTGGCAACCCAGACGCACCGGACCGGCGCTTCGGGCGTCGGGGACCAGACGATCAACACGACCGCGCCGCTCGCACAATCCGGCCTGGCGCTAACGCCGACCCAGGGCAAGTTCACGATCAACGGCGTCCAGATCGACGCCAGCGCCGCGGCGACGTTCGACGACTTCGTGAACGCGATCAACGCGCAGACGGCGAACACCGGTGTCCAGGCGAGCTACGTGCTCGACGCCAACGGCAACCCGACGGGCGTCCAGCTCGCCAACGACGCGGCGCACAGCGGCCAGCCGATCCTGGCGGGCTCGGCCGGCGACACGAGCAACTTCCTCACCGCCGCCAAGCTCGCCACCGCTGTCCAGGCAGGTGATACGCTGCGGAGCACCGACACGCTCGGCCGTGCGCAGGTGAACCAGCCGCTCTCGAGCGCCCACCTCGCGACGGCGCCGGTGGCGAGCGGCACGCTGACCATCAACGGCGTCGACATCGCCTGGACCGACGGACAGAGCCTGTCGACGGTCATGGCCAACATCAACTCGTCGGCAGCGAACGTGAGCGCGAGCTACGACACGGTCGCCAACCGGCTGGTGCTGACGTCGAAGGTCACCGGTGCGCAATCCATCTCGGTGGTCGACACGAGTGGCAACCTTGGCGCGGCACTGGGCCTCACGAACGCTGCCGGCGCCACCGAACAGCTCGGCAACAACGCGCAGTACAGCATCGACACCGTCGCCGGCGGCGCTGTCCAGACGAGCACGTCG
>DASRFH010000017.1:0-3338 GCA_035651675.1 Chloroflexota bacterium
GTCCTTCTGGCCGAAGAAGTCGATCCAGTCCTTCACGGTGTCGGCGTTCTTCGTGTAGTTCAGACCGGCCCAGCCGATGTCGCCGTAGACGGGGTGGACGGCGTTCGCCTCCTTGTCGTCGCCGAAGGCGGCGTTGAAGGCACCAAGCTTGAAGCTCGGCTTCTGCGCCATGATGTCGCCGCCCGCGAAGGAGCCCTCCGGCCACATCGCGTACTTGCCGGAGGCGAAGAGCCCGGCGGTGGTGGCGTACTCGATGCCGCCGAAGTTCGGGTCGAAGTACTTCTTGGCGAACTCCTTGGCCCGCTTGAAGGTCTCGACCCACTCAGGCGTCGTGAAATCGGCCTTGCCCTGGACCAGCATGTCGGCCCAGAAATTCGGGTGCTTCGGTCGGCCGACGTCCATCTCCATCTCGCTGCCGTAACGCGAGAGCGCCGTCGTCGGCTTGGCGCCGTAGAGAACCGCGTTCTCCTTGTTCTTCTGCAAGGTCTCGCAGATCGCCTGGAACTCGGCGTAGGTCGTCGGCGGCTTGAGGTTGTACTTGTTGAAAGTGTCGACGTTGTACCAGACCAGGTGGCCGACGTACGCGAGGGTCAACTGCCAGACCTTGCCCTTCCACGTCATGAACCGCGCGACGTTTTCCTTGGGGAAGTTCTTGACGGACGGCAGGTCGGTCAGGTCGAGGAACTGCTTGTCGGGCTGGAAGGTGATGATATCGACCGGCGCGAAGCCGTAGGTCGCGGTCACGTCGGCGGTCTGCCCGGAGATGCGGGCCTTCTGGGCGTTGGTCCAGTTCGCGCCCTGGCCAAGCATCTCGAAGTTGATCGTGACGTTCGGCTTCTTCTGCTTGAACTTGTCGTTGATCTGCTGCATCGCGTTCTTGAACGCCTCGGCGCTGGTGCCGGAGTTCCACGCGATGACGCTGAGCGCGACCGGTGCGCCGCCAGTGCTCGGCGCGGCGGCCGCGGGAGCACTCGTCGCGCCAGCGGCGGCCGGCGCGGTCGTCGCGGCGGCGGCTGGCTTGGTGGCGGCGGCCCCAGCGCTCGGGGGCGCCGCGGTCGGCGCGGCCGAGGAAGCCGCCGGCGCGCTGGTCGGCGCTGCCGAGCTGGTCGAGGAGCTCGGTGCGGAGGTCGGGGCCGGCGCGGCGGACTGGCCGCAGGCCGCGAGGAGCACGCCGGCGGCACCGGCGGCGAACGAACCGAGCAGGACACGACGCGTGATGAGCATGGGGTCCCCCTTCTCTGAATCGGCCCTAGGCCCCGATTCTACGTCGAACTCTCATGGCGCTTCACTGCATCCTCGTTCAGCTCGAGCCCGAGCCCCGGACGCGTCGGCGGCGTGATGTAGCCGTCGACGACGGTGATTGGCTCGACGAACAGCTCACCGTGAAGCGGTCCGACGTTGAACTCCTGGATCATGAAGTTCGGTGAGCAGGTGTCGAGCTGGATCGCCGCGGCGGCGGCGATCGGGCCGACGTACATGTGCGGCGCGATCAGCGCGTGGTGCGCCTCGGCGATCGCGGCGATCTTCTTCGCCTCCAGGATGCCGCCGCACTGACCGACGTCGACCTGGATGATCCCGGCGGCCTGCTTCTCGATCAGGTTCGCGAACTCGTACTTGGTCGCCAGCCGCTCGCCGGCGGCGATTGGGATGCTCGTCTGTGCGGCGACGCGCGCCATCTCGTCGACCATCTCGGGCGGAACGGGCTCCTCGAACCACATCGGCTCGTATTCTTCGAAGACCTTGGCCGCGCGGATCGCGCCGGCCGTGCTGAACTGGCCGTGCGTCCCGATGCCGATCTCGAGCTGGTCGCCGACCGCCTCGCGGACGTGGCGGAAGATGCTCGCCGCGTGCTTGAGCTCCCTGAGCGGGATGTCGCGCGGCAGCGGGAACAGCGGCCACGGATCGATCTTGCAGGCGGTGTAGCCCTGCTCGACGAGCTGCACCGCGACGTCGCGCGCCCTCGCCGGCTCGTCCTTCACGCCAGCGTCCGGCATGTACGCGTAGGCGCGCAGCTTGTCGTGGACCTGCCCGCCGAGCAGGTTGTAGATCGGCTGGTTGGTCGCCTTTCCGACGATGTCCCAGAGCGCGATCTCGATCGCCGAGATCGCCGGCGTCCGGTCCATCCCAGGGTGTCGGTAGTCGTGCGGCGTGGCGAACATGCGCTGCCAGATCCTCTCGATCTGGAACGGGTTCTGGCCGATCACGAACTGCTCGGCCAGGTGGTGCAGCATGGCAATCTGCGGCCGGAGGTCGGTCACCCCGCCCGTCACGCGCTCGCCGAGCCCGACGATCCCTTCGTCGGTCAGCAGCTTGACGAAGAGCCACTTGCGTCCGCCTCGGTAATTCGGGACGTTGTCCAGGACGATCGTTTCGATGCCGGTGACCTTCATGCGCTTCTCCCTCGTGCGGTGGAACGCCGCGGCGACAGTGTCTCATCCCCGGCCAGGCTACGATTCCGCCCGCAGGGGGTGAGCGATGCAGTACCGGAAGATGGGCGCGTCCGACCTCGAGGTGTCGGCGATCGGGTTCGGCTGCTGGGAGATGGGCGGGACACAATACGGCGAGGTCGACGACGCGGAGGAGATCGCCGCCGTCCACCGCGCGATCGACCTCGGGGTCACGCTCTTCGACACGGCCGCGATCTACGGCCAGGGGTATTCGGAGGTCGTGCTCGGCCGCGCGCTCGGCGCCAGGCGCAAAGAGGTCGTCCTCGTGACGAAGGGTGGACTCGTCTGGGACGGGCGGACCAGCGGGTCGAGCCGCCGCGACAGCTCGTACTGGGCGCTCACTCAGGGGCTCGAGGCGAGCTTGCACCGCCTGGGCACCGATTACGTCGATCTGTTCCTCATCCACTGGCCCGACGTCAACACCCCGATAGACGAGGCGGCGCGCGGACTCCAGGCGATCCTCGACAGCGGCAAGGCCCGCTACGTCGGCGTGTCGAACTTCAGCGCCGCGCAGCTGCGCGCCATCCGTCAGCACGTGCCGGTCTGTGCCAACCAGGTTGGGTACAACCTGTTCGACCGGCGATGGGAGCGGGAGATGTTCTCGACCGCCCGCGAGTTGGGCGTCGGCGTGATGGCATACGGTCCCATGGCCCACGGTCTGCTCACCGGCGCGTTCACGCGCGACACGAAGTTCGTCGACTGGGACTGGCGTTCGCGCGGCACGGCGTTCGGCCAGGCGCTGTTCACGCCCGAGAACTTCCCGCGCAACGTGGAGGTGGCCGACCGGCTGAAGGAGGTCGCCGCCCGGATCGGCACGACGCTTCCGAAGCTGGCGATCGCCTGGGTGCTGTCGAACCCGGCCGTCGCGGTCGCGCTCTCCGGAACGCGCCG
>DASRFH010000018.1:0-9286 GCA_035651675.1 Chloroflexota bacterium
TGGCGGGCCCGGCGGCTGGCGGGGTCGAGCGTGAGCACCTCGCGGGCGCGCTCGGCGAGGAGCTGGTAGGCGGTCTCGAGCTCGCGGCGCAGCTCCGCGCCGCCCAGCGCGCGCGGCGGCTGGCCCAGCCGTTTCAGGACCGGCGAGCCCTCGCCGGTCGGCTCAGCCGACGAGGCGGGCTGCTCCGCCGGCGGGTCGAACGCCCAGAAGCGCTCCACGGAGCGGGCCAGGTCGACCGGCGCGGCCAGCTCGGGGCTCGGCTCACCGGGAGCGGCGCCGTTCGGCGCCGCCGGCGCGCCCTTCGCCCGCTCGGCGCGCAGCATCGCCAGCAGCTCATCGCGCATCCGGCCGCGCAGCGCGAACAGAACGAACGGGTCGCGCTCCATCTGGGCGGCGACCACGTGCATCACCGCGGCGGCGTGCTTGCACGGCCGCACCCAGTCGGGGCACGAGCAGCTCGCCGCGACCCGCTCGTCGGGCGTCGGGAAGAGGAACGCACCCGCCAGCGCGAACGCGGCCTCGGCCTCGGGCGGTAGGTCGCCGTTCAGCATAGCGGCCTCGGTGTCGGCCCGCCGAGCCAGCCCCTCGACCACCCGCGCCCAGACCGCGTCGTCGAGCGTCGGCAGCCGCAGCTCGACCCGGTACGGCGTCGGGCGCGTGCCGATCACGCGGGCGGTGACCAGCCCCGGCTCGATCTGCAGGTCGTGGACGCGCCCGGCCTGCGCGTAGGTGCGGCCGCGGCTGAGGCGCCCCTCCCATGGGCCGTCGAGCGCGCCCAGCCACCGATCCGCCCACCAGCGCCGGTCGGCGTTCTTCCGTCGCGGCATCGCGTCGCCCCCGACTATAGGCCCTGCCGTCGGCGGTGAGCCGGCGCGTTAAGTGTCCGCGATGACCGCCTGCCGCAGCGTCAAGAGCGATCGCAGCTCCTCGGTGCTCAGCTCCGTCAGCCACGACTCGCCCGTGCCGATCACGGCGTCGGCGAGCGCACGTTTGCTCTCGATCAGCGCGTCGATGCGCTCCTCGAGCGTGCCGGCCGTCACGAACGTGTGCACCTCGACCGTCCGCGTCTGGCCGATGCGGTAGGCACGGTCGGTTGCCTGCGTCTCGACCGCCGGGTTCCACCAGCGGTCGTAGTGGAAGACGTGGTTGGCGCGCGTCAGGTTCAGCCCGACGCCGCCGGCGCGCAGCGAGAGCACGAAGACCGACGGGCCGTCCGGCGACTGGAAGCGGGCGACCAGCTTGTCCCGCTCCTCGGCCGGCGTGCCGCCGTGCAGGTAGAGCACCTCCTGGTCGAGCCGGCTCTGCAGGTACGTGCGCAGCCGCCCGCCCCACTCGGCGAACTGCGTGAACACCAGCGCCTGGTCGCCGGCCGCCAGCAGCTCCTCGAGCATCTCCTCGAGCCGCGCGAGCTTGCCCGAGCGGTGCGCGAGCACGGAGCCGTCGCCCTGGAAGTGGGCCGGGTGGTTACAGACCTGTTTCAGCCTGGTGAGCGTCGCCAGGATCAGGCCGCGCCGCTCGGTGCCCTCGACGTCGGCGATCTTGCCGAGCATGTCCTGGACGACCGCCTCGTAGAGCGTCGCCTGCTCGCGCGTGAGCGTCGTGAACACTTTCATCTCGAGCTTCTCGGGCAGGTCGCGCACGATCGTCGGGTCGGTCTTCAGCCGCCGCAGCACGAACGGGCCGACCAGCCGCCGCAGCTCCTCGGCCCGCTCGCCGTCCCCTTCGCGCTCGATCGGGACGGCGAAGCGGCGCTTGAACCCCTCGGCCGAGCCGAGGAAGCCAGGGTTGAGGAACTCCATGATCGACCAGAGCTCGCCGAGCCGGTTCTCGACCGGCGTGCCGGTCAGCGCCAGCCGGTAGCCGGCGTTCAGCCGGCGCGCCGCCCGGCTCGAGCGCGAGCCCGGGTTCTTGACGTTTTGCGCCTCGTCGAGCACGACGCCAGCCCACTCGATCGCGCCCAGCCGCGCCTCGTCCCGGTGCACCAGCCCGTACGTCGTCAGCACGACGTCGTGCTGCGCCACGACGTCGGCGAACCCCGCCTCCGCCGGCCGCTCGTGCCCGTGGTGCACCAGCACGCGCAGCCCTGGCCCGAACCGCTCCAGCTCGCGCACCCAGTTGCCGAGCACCGAGGTCGGGCAGACCAGCAGCGTCGGCCGCTCGGCCCGCGCGTGCAAGAGCAGACCGATCGTCTGCACCGTCTTGCCCAACCCCATGTCGTCCGCCAGGCAGGCACCCAGACCGTGCGCGCGCATGAAGTCGAGCCAGGCCAGGCCGCGGCGCTGGTAGGGGCGCAGCTCGCCGGCGAAGCCCGGCGGCTCGGGCAGCTCGCCCAGCTGGTCGGGAACCGAGGCGAGGAGCTCCTCGAGCCAGCCCTCCGCCTCGACGGAGACCAGCGGCAGGCCGGTCGCCTCGCCGCCCAGCCCCAGCCGCAGCGCCTGGCCGGCGGTCAGCTCGCCCCGCGGTGGGCGGCCGCGCCAGAAGCGCTCCGCGCCATCCACCTCCTCGGGGCGCAGCTCGATCCATTCGCCGCGCAGCTGCACCAGCGGTGCCTTCTGCGCCGCCAGCCGCTCGAACTCCTCGCGCGAGATCTCCTCGTCGCCCAGCGCGACCCGCCAGTCGTACTCGACGAGCGCGTCGACGCCCAGGCCGCCGGCCGCCGCCCCGCCGACACCCGCGCGCGCCGGCCGCAGCCGCAGCTTCAGCCCCAGCCGCCGCCGGGCTCCCCGCCGCGTCCACCACGACGGCGCGACGACGCCCACCCCCGCCTCCTCGAGCGCCGGCAGGTCCTCGCGCAGGAAGCGGTAGGCCGCCTCGGTGCTCAGGTCGACCCCCTCCGGCCGCGCTTCGACGAGGCTGTCCGCGACCGGCGCGCAGATCCGCCCCGCGCGCCCCAGCTCGGCGAGCAGCAGCTCCTGCGGCTCCTCGACCCGCCGCCCGGCGAGGCGCGCCACCGCCGCCTCGACGCGCCAGACCGCCGCGGCCGGCACGAGCACCGTCGGGTCGTCGACCGCCTGCAGCCCGTAGTCGAGCCGCCACGCGCTCCCGCCGCGGGTGCCCTCTGGGACCGGCGCGCTCAGCCGCAGGCAGAGGCGGAACGGCCGCCCGTGCGCGCCCACCGCCGAGCCGGTCCAGCCGAACACCGCGTCGCCCAGGCCGTTCGACCGTCGGGCCGAGAGCCGCGCCGCCGACTGCCGCGCGCCCAGCGCTTCGAGCCAGCGGCCAGCGCCGGCGGGCATATCCTGCCGCAGCAGCCAGCGCGCCTCGGGCCAGGCGGCGCCGCCCAGCCACCCGCGCGCGAGCGCGTCGACCGCCGCGTCGAGGAACGCCTCGAGCAGCTCGGCCGCCGGGACGGCGCCGACGTCCCCCGTCCAGGCGCGGCAGGCCGGCGGCATCGCCTCGGCCAGGCCGCGCAGCCGCCGCCGCTCGTCCGGGCCACCCAGCGCCGGGCGCCAAACCGCCTGCCGATCCCCGTCGGGCCGCCGCTCGACCGAGGGCACGACGCGTCCCGCCTCCAGCAGCTCGAGCGCCCACCGACCGGCCAGCGCCCAGAAACGCACGTCCGGCCCGAGCGCCACGTCGTCGCGCCGCCCGTCCGCGCGGAGCACGTGCGGGAGCCACTCGACCGCCGTCGCGAGCGGGATGGCCAGGCCGACGACCCGCCAGGGCAGGAGCCGCGCGGCGCCCTCGGCCGCCGAAGCCGCGGCGGAGCGCGCGCCCACCGGGGCCAGGCCGACGAGCCCACCGCGGCGCGCCTCGCCGGCGCGGCCGCCGGCGTCCTCCACCGTCGGCAGCCAGACCACCGCCCCGGCCGGCTGCGCCGGGCCATCGAAGGCCAGCCCCCTGAGCGTGCCGCGCAGCTCCCCGACCGATAGCGCGAAGGGGTGGGCCGGCGCGCGGGTTTGGCCCGCCGCTGCCGCGCGCCCGGGCGCGCCGCTGCGCTCCCGCGGGCCTTCCGCCCAGATCAACAGACCGCTTGGCTCGCCAGGATCGGGTGGTGTCCATGCTGCATGGAGCATGAGCATCGGGCGAGTATAGTGACGCGTCTGTTCGGAGCTCAGCGCCAACCGCCTGCCTGGCGTGCTGCCCAGTCGGCCTGCCGAGCCCGCTTATGATCCTTCCATGCTCCTGAAACGACGGGCCGACGAGCAGCGGCGCCTCGTCGCCGACGAGCTGCGGGCGCGCGGGCGGCCGGAGCTCGTCGGCTCGATCGAAGGGCTGCCCGACCGCTTCCTCGTCGCGCGGGCGGCCAGCTCCATCGCGACCCACCTCGTCCTCGCCGCCGAGCCGGTCGGCTCGGGCCAGGTCTGGACGCGCGTCCAGGCCGGCGACGCACCCGGCTCGTGGGAGCTGCTCGTCGTCACGCGCGACCGCCCGGGCATCCTGGCCACGATGGCCGGCGTCCTCTCCCTGCGCGGCCTGAACATCGTCACCGCCACGGCCGCCACGCTCGGCGATGTCGCGCTGGACGCCTTCGCCGTCGTCGGGCCCGAGCCCGGCCCGCTGCCGCCCGAGACGTGGTCGGGCGTCGTCGCCGACCTGGCCGACGCGCTCAGCGGCCGCACCTCGCTGCACGAACGGATCGAGCAGGCCGGCAAGCCGATCCCGGGCGCGACCGCCGAGGTCGGCTACGACAACCGGAGCGATCCGGCCGACACGCTGATCGAGGTGCGCGCACCAGACCGGCTCGGCCTGCTCTACCACACGGCGCGCGCGATCCGCGACCTGGCGCTCGACATCCACCACGCCGACATCGCCAGCCCGCAGCGCGGCTCGGTCGACGTCTTCAACGTGCGCGACCTGAACGGCCGCAAGCTCGACGACCCGGTCGCCGACCGCGTCGCCCGGGCGATCGAGGCGCGGCTCAACGGGTGGCTCTCGCGCTGAACCGCCGGATGCGCCGGCCTGCAACGTGCCGAGCACCACCTGGGTGCGACGGCTCATGTGGCTCGCGCGCTGAACCACCGGATGCGCCGGCCGGTCGACTGGACGCCACTCCCCCTCGCGGTGATCGGCCAGCGCGTCCACATCGACGCGCCGCCGGCGCGCAAGGACGCCTCGCCCGGGCCAACGCCGCTCAAGACGACCGAGGCCGGCGGGACGACCTGAGGTGGGCGTCGCCGGCGACGAGGTCGAGGTCCGATTGGCCGAGCAGGGCCGCGGCGCCGTGGCCGGAGCCATCCTATCTCCGCACCACCAAACCTCTTGTCCCCCGAGCCGCCGTTCTACTATACTTTAGGAAGTAGATCACGGAGGTTATAGCAATGGTCGCAACGAACACGTTCCCCGCGGTCGAGTCCCGGCCCATCGGCCTCCGTGAGCGCTACGAGCGGCTGGTGCCGCGGCGGCCGGACGTGGAGACGACCACGCCGAGCGGGCGTCGGCTGCGGATCGTCTACCCGCGGGTGCGCCGCACCCGCCACTGCGACGAGCGGAAGGCCTGACGCATGGCCACGGAAGCCGCGACGAAGCAGATCCGCGACACCGGCCCCGTCCATCCCGAGACGCGCGTCGGCCACATCCACCTCAAGGTCTCAGACCTCGACCGCGCCATCCATTTCTACCGCGACGTCCTCGGGTTCGAGCTCCAGCAGCGCTTCGGCTCCCAGGCCGCCTTCCTTTCGGCCGGGGGCTACCACCACCACATCGGCCTCAACACCTGGGAGAGCCGGGGCGGTCCGCCGCCGGCGCCCGGCACCACCGGGCTCTACCACGTCGCCTTCCTCTACCCCAACCGCAAGGAGCTCGCCCGCGCGCTGCGCCGCCTGGTCGACCACGGCATCGCCCTCGACGGCGCGTCCGACCACGGCGTCTCCGAGGCGCTCTACCTCCACGACCCGGACGGCAACGGCGTCGAGCTGTACGCCGACCGCGACCCCTCCCAGTACCCGCGCGGCCCGAGCGGCGAGCTCCAGATGTACACCCGCCCGCTCGACTTCGACTCCTTGATCGCCGAGCTCGACGACTAGAACGCCGGCCCGGTGGTGTCATCCCGAGGAGGGACGACGAGGGACCTCGCACGGCGCGCCGGCCGAAGTCCCTCGCTCCGCCCGGAACGGCAGCCGAGGCCGGGCCGGCGAATCCCGGGCCGGCGTTCTAGCTCAGCCGATGCGCCGCGCAGGGTGGGCGCGGCCGCGTGTCGCCCCGCCGCGGGCGCGCGCTCGTCGCCGGAGCACGCGCGGGCGCCGGCGCCGGCTGGGTCCTCAATCTGGTGACCGGTCGGCGTGCGCTGCCAGCAGCTGCTCCATCCCCTTGATCCAGACGTCGACGCCGAACCGGAACGAGGCGTCCCGGTCGGCGTCGACCACGCCTACGGCGTGGCGGGTCAGGTGCGGGAACTGACCGGCCGGGAGCGCGGCGAGCCGACTGCTAGCCTCGGCCAGTAGCGCCTGCGGGTCCCCGCCGGCCGCCTCGGCCGCCAGCTGGAGGCGCACCTCGTCGGCGACGAACTCGGTCACCAGGTTGTTGAAGTGGTAGGCCGCGCGCGCCGCTTCCTCGGGCGTGAAGCCGGCCGCGGTCAGCAGCGCGAGCAGCGCCTCGACGTGGGCCAGGCGGCGCGGGCCGGACGGCATGGTCGCGGCCAGCAGACGGGCGGCGTCGCGGTGGGCGAGCAGGCCGCGGCGGACCCGCCAGGCGAGCTCCCGCAGCCGCGCCTGCCACGGCGGGTCGAGTCCGACCGGCTCGATCGCGCCCGCGAGCGCGTCGCCAAGGAGGACGAGCAGCTCGTCCTTGTCGCGCACGTGGCGGTAGAGCGCGGTCGCGCGCACGCCCAACCGCTCGGCCAGGCTGCGCATCGTCAGGCCGTCGAGCCCCACCTCGTCGAGCAACGCCAGCGCCGCCTCGACCACCTGCGCGCGGTCGAGCGTCCGCCGCCGCTCGGGCCGTGCGCCGGTGTACGGGACGACGCTCATGTCGGGCGTGATCGTACTGGAACGCTTGACAAGATAACTATCTACACTTTAAGTTAACAACGTTAACTTAGTCGTGCGGAGGTGCGCTGGTGGCCGTGCAGAGCAAGGCGTACAAGGGGATGGCGATGGAGGGGCCGATCGCCACCTGGTACGCGAAGAACACGCGGAAGGACGCGCGGGGCTACCGCCGGTGCGCCGAGTCGGTGGCGGCGCGCGTGCGCCCGGGCGGCAAGGTGCTCGAGGTGGCGCCTGGGCCCGGGTACCTGGCGATCGAGCTCGCCAGGTTGGGCGACTTCGCGATCACCGGGCTCGACATCAGCCACTCGTTCGTGCGCATCGCGCGCGCGAACGCCGCCAAGGCCGGCGTGCAGGTCGACTTCCGCCACGGCAACGCCAGCGCCATGCCATTCCCCGACAGCTCGTTCGACTTCGTCGTCTGCCGTGCCGCGTTCAAGAACTTCGCCGACCCGATCGGCGCGCTGAACGAGATCCACCGCGTCCTCGTCCCCGGCGGCCAGGCCTCGATCTACGACCTGCGCAAGGACGCCTCCCACGCCGAGATCGACGCCGAGGTCGACGCGATGGGCCTCTCCTGGCTCGACAACCTGCTCACCAAGGCCACCTTCCGCGTCCTGCTGCTCAAGAGCGCCTACACCCGCCAGGATTTCGAGCGCATGGCTGCCCAGAGCCGCTTCGGGACGTGCGAGGTGCTCGTCGACGGGATCGGCTACGACGTGCGGCTCACCAAGCAGACGGAGATCGGGCTGAGCTAGAACGCCGACCCGGTATTCGCCGGCCCGGCCTCAGGTGTCGTTCCGGGCGGAGCCAGGTCCCTCGTCGTCCCCCTCGGGATGACACCACCGGGCCGGCGTTCTGGGACGACCTGGACACGCCGTCGGCACGACCTGGCGAGGGGATCCACGAGCGGCACGCTCGTCCACGCGATCGGCGGCAAGCGCTTCGCCTTCCTGGTCGGTCAGTACAACTGGCGGAGCAGCCGCCAGCCAGACCGGGCGTCCACCGCCGAGCTGAAGAGACGCTCGACGACACCCCGGCGCGGCCGACCCCGTGGGCGGCCGACGGACCAGGCGCACGGCCGCGCTCAGCAGACCGCGAGCGCGGCCGCGTCGGCGCTCGCCAGCCAGGCGGCGAAGGTCGGCCCTTCGATCCGGGCGCCCGGCGAGGGCAGCAACGCGCCGTCCGACAAGCCGGGGCCGGCCTCGTCCGGCTCGACGGTGATGCCCGGCGCGTGCCGCGCGGCGAACGCCCGGGCGAGCTCGTAGAGGTCGGCGGTCTCCGGACCGGCCAGCTCGCCCGCGTGCCCGGCTGGCGGGGCGGTGGCCAGCTCCGCGAGCGCAGCGCCGACGGTCCGCGCCGCGACGGTCTGGACACGCATGCGCGGGACGCGCGCGACCGCGCCGTCGAGGTTCCGGCGGATCCACTGGGCCGCGAGCTCGTGGAACTGCGTCGCGCGGAGCACGGTTGCCGGGACCGGTCCACCCAGCGCTGCCTCCTCGTGCCGCAGCTTGGCCCCGTAGTAGCCGTACGGCACGCGGTCGATCCCGACGATCGAGAGCGTCACGACGTGGCCGACGCCGTGCCGCTTTGCCGCCTCCTGTAGACGCGCCGCGACGTCGGCGAAGAACGCCGACGCGGCCGCCCTGTCGGTCATCCCGGCGTTGGTCGCGTCCACGACCGCCTGGGCGCCCGCGAGCGCGGCGTCGAGCCCCGCGCCGGTGCGTACGTCGACGCCGCGCGACCGCGCCAGCACGACGACCTCGTGCCCGCGCGCCCTGGCCGCTTCGACGACGTACCGCCCGACCACGCCGGTGCCCCCGGCAACCGCCAAACGCATCGCTCGACCCCACTAAATCGGATATTTGTCATCCATATTACTCTGGGAGCGAAACGCGGACAAGTAGAATCCGCGTAATGCGGCTGGCCGAGGGGATCGAGTGGGCGGTGCACTGCCTCCTCGTGCTGTCGTGGCTGCCACCCGACGCGGCCATACCGGCCGAGAAGCTGGCCGCGTTCCACGGGGTGCCGCGGCCGTACCTGGCGAAGGCGCTCCAAGCGCTGGCGCGCGCCGGCATCGTCGCGTCCGCGACCGGCCGTGGCGGCGGCTACCGCCTGACGCGCCCGGCCGGCGAGGTGACGCTGCTCGAGGTCGTGCGGGCGATCGACGGCGACGAGCCGCTCTTCCGCTGCACCGAGATCCGACAGCGCGCGCCGATCCCGGGCGCCGTCCGCCCGAACCAGCCGCCCTGTGCCATCGCCGCGGCCATGCAGCGCGCCGAGGCGGCCTGGCGCGCCGAGCTGGCGCGCACGACCATCGCCGACCTCGACCTGAAGACGCGCCAGCACACGCCGGCCCGCGT
>DASRFH010000019.1:0-87136 GCA_035651675.1 Chloroflexota bacterium
CCGCCGAAAGTCCCAGGAGCAGGGCAACAAGAACCTTGGCTACGACGTGATCTCGGGCGAGTACGTCGACATGGTCAAGGCCGGCATCATCGACCCGGCCAAGGTGACCCGGTCGGCGCTCGAGAACGCGGCTTCGATCGCTGGGATGATCCTGACGACCGAGGCGCTCATCACCGAGGTTCCGGAGAAGGAGAAGGCTCCCGCCGCTCCGATGCCGGAGTATTAATCCACCTTCCTTTGCAGCTAGCCCCCGCGTTCCTAGGGCGCGGGGGCTTTTTGGTGTAGTGGGGAAGATCCCCACCGCGGCGGGTCTCCCACTCTGCTCGCCGCCACCCGCCGTCCGGCGGGGGTCCGCTCCCCACTACAGGTCGCGGCCCCAGATTTTCCAGACGCGCACGGGCTCGATGCCGGCGATCTCGAACGGCGCCTGCATCGGCTTGTTGCTCTCGAGGATCCACGACGCCGTCATCCAGCGGTAGCCGGCGCGGCGGACGTTGGTGAACGTCTCGTAGACCAACGCGGGGCCGAGCCGGAGCAGCTCACGGCGCACCTCCCGGCGCCCACGCCACACGGTCGGCAAGACGCCGAGCGCGATGACGCGCGCCGTGTCGATCGCGCGGTCGGCCCAGGGATGGCCGCCCGGCCAGATCCACTGCACCAACGGCAGGTTGTTGAACCGAAAGACCTCCGGCCAGCCGCTCAGGCGCCCGCCCATCGCCGCGAACATCTGGTTGTAGTCCGGCATCGCGAGCGATATGCCGACTGGCTCGCCCTCCAGCTCGACGAACAGCACGAGGTTCGGGTCGATCAGCCAGCGCATCTGTTTCGCCATGTAGGCGAGCTCGGCGCGCGTCATCGGCGAAAAGCCCCAGTTCTGTGCGAGCGACTGGTTGATCAGCTCGCTGGCGCGGGTGATCTCGGCGTCGAAGTCGGCGAGGTCGAGCCGGCGGATGCGCATCCCCGTCGCCGCGATCGTCTGCTGGATCGTCCGGTCGAACCGTTCCGATACGCGCGCGACCCTGGCGTCGAGCAGGTCCACGTCGTAGCCGAAGAGGCGATGGACCTCGCGCAGGCCGCACGCCCGGTACTGTTCGTTGTAGTAGGCCGGGTTGTAGACCTCGAGGAACTTCGAGGTCGTCGGCGGCGCCGCTTCGTCGCGGGTGTCGCGCGAGCCGTAGTAGTAGTTGTGCGAGGGGCTCGCCGGGCCGACCATCTCGGTCATGCCGCGTTCGCGCAGCCAGTCGGCGGCGGCGCCGAGCAGCGCGTCGGCGATCGCCTGGTCGGGCAGCGCCTCGTAGAAGCCGAAGAAACCGGTGCTCACCGGCCGGCCCGTCTTCTCCGACTCGAAGCGGTTGTGCTGGTGGTTCACGATCGCGCCGATCCGTCCGACTACCTGGCTGCCTCGCCGCGCGAGCCAGAACTCGGCCTCCGCGCCGGGCACGTCGCCGTCGCGCTTGTAGAAAGGGTGGGCGCCGCGGTCGACGAGGTCGGCCTGCTCGGCGTCAAGCAACGGCGTCCGCAGCGAGTCCGGTGGCAACCCTTCGCGGGCGAACGCGACGAACTCGTCCAATGCGTTCGGCCGCTGCCAGGGCAGCCGTAGCGGCCGGGGTCGCGCGCCCGCTGCGATCCTTTCGAGCCTGATGCCTAAATTGACAGGCGAGCCGGCGGGGCCTACCATAGTATCCAGAACACCCGTTCGTCTTGGGAGAGTAGGGTGCCGGAGCGCGCGCGCGGAGATAGCTTCGCCCCCCGTGGCGTCGACTCGCTGCTGCAGGCCGCCAGCCAGTGGACGCCGCGTGAGGCGGTCGTGTTCTTGATGTCGTTCGACGCGATGTTCAAGGGCGCCACCGGGCGCGCGCCGACCAAGGTCGAGCGCCTCATCCTGTCGAGTCTCCTGCGGCGCCGGGCGACGACGGAGCCGTAGGCAGGAGGCCGTCGAGCACGTAGCGCTCGATCGCCACGGCCAGCCCGTCGTCCGCGACCGAAGGCACGACGACGTCGGCCCGTTCGCGCACGCCGGCCGGCGCGTTGCCCATGGCGACGCCGAGGCCCGCCGCCTCGATCATCTCGACGTCGTTGAAGTTGTCGCCGACGGCCATCACGTCGCGAGGAGCGACGCCGTGCGCCTCGGCCAGGCGGCGCATCGCCGTCGCCTTCGAGCAATCCGGACTCAGGACCTCGACGAAGCGCGCCTCCGGCACGGCCAGGCTCATCGACGTCACCGTCCGCCATCGCCCGCGACGAAGGTCGACCACCAGCGGATCGGCCCGCTCGGCCGTGTCCGCGACGGCAAGCTGGATCGGGTCGTGCTCGAGCCTCATCTCGTCGAGAGGCACCCGGCGCAGGTGGTCGAGCTTGGTCGCCAGGTAGCGGGCGGTGTACGGTGAGTCGAGCTCGGCCGGCCCGGCGACCACCAACTCGCCGTCGAAGACGTTCTCGTAAACGATCGGCTGCATACGGTGGGCGCGGATGATGTCGATCGCCTCCTCGGCCATCGCCCGCGGCAGGTGGCAGTGGTCGAGGATCTCGCCGGTCAGCGAGTCCTTCACGAGCGCGCCGTTGTGGAGGATGATCGGCAGCTCGATGCCGATCTCGCGCGCGATCGGCTGCGCCGAGCGGAACCACCGCCCCGTCGCCAGCGTGACGAACACGCCCGACGCGATCGCCGCCCGAATCGCGGTGCGCACGCGGGGGGTGACGTGCCCGTTCGCAGCCATCAACGTGCCGTCCATGTCCGCGACCACCATCCGGATCATCACGCCCCTAGCAGCAGCGGTGTCCCCTGCGCGGACACCCGCCGGCAAACCATAGGCAGTATCGCACTGAATTGCTTTAACGCGGCTTTAAGGGAAAGCCCGATGGGTGGCACCGACGCGACAACATAGAGTGGGCCTCGGTCCCACGGTGAGCGACGACAAGCAGGTCCGACGCGCCAGTTTCCCGAGCGTCCCGCGGCACACCCCGCTACAGAAGGCGTTCCTCCAAAGGCTGCAGCGGCTGGCCGCGCTCGACCGCTACGGCCAGCTGCACCTGCCGTTCTCCGAAACCGAAGGCGCGCTGATCAAGCGGTCGCTCTTCTCCGTCTACCAGGACCTCGTCGAGCTGGGCTGCCAGCGTGAGGCGAAGGCGATCATCCGCGGGGCGCAAGCGCTGGGTGATGTCGGCGACGTCATAGACCGTAGTGGCGGTTGATGGGCGCCTGGTAGGCGTCGACCTTCCCGTCGTAGACGTCCTGCACCTTGACCGGCCGGCCGAGCTCGGCAGCCTCGCAGATCGCGTAGCTCGCCGCCAGGTCGCGCACGCCCTCCTCGCCGCTCGTCTCCGGGTCGCGACCCTCGCCGATGCCGCGCAGGAAGTCGAGCGCGCCGATCGCGAACGTGTCGCGCAGGCCGTACGGGAAGAGACGCTCCTTCAGCTCGGGCCTGGCGCGCTGCTCGAACAGCGCCTTGAGCGAATGCTCCTCACCACCGTCGAGCACGAGGCGATCGCCCTTGATGCAGCCCTTCGAACCGTACAACAACAGCCCCTGCGGCAAGTTCGTCATCTCGCCGTGGCCGGCCCATGTGAACGACATCTGGCCGATCGCGCCGCCGACGAACTGCATCGAGGCGAAGAAGGCGTCGTCGACGTCGCACTCGACCTCCTGGACGACCTTTCCGCTCGCGTCGCGCGTGAACCGCTTCGTTTCGAAGATGCGCGTCACCGCGCTCATCTCGTCGATCTCGCCGACGAGGTGGCGCAGCCGGTCGAACCAGTGGACGCCGATGTCGAGCGAGGAGCCCGCGCCGCCGATCAGCTTCTGGTGGCGCCAGGGCGTCTCGGCCACGATCTTGTCGGGCGACCACTCGGCTGTGCCGATGTCCCACCAGGCCGCCATCTGCACCTCGCCGAGGAGCCCCTCGTCGATCGCCCAGCGGGCGATGCGGGTCGCTTCCGCGTAACGGACGTTCTCGACCACGCCGAGCGAGAGGCCGCGGTTCCGCGCCTCTTCCACCATGAGCCGCCCCGCCTTCACGGTGATGGCGAACGGCTTCTGCACCAGGCAGTGCTTGCCCGCGCGTAGCCCGGCGAGCGTGGCCGCATGGTGGACGTGCAGCGTCGCTGGGATGTCGAGGGCGTCCACCTCCCCGTCGTCGAGCATCTCGTCGAGCGTGGCGTAGACCTTCGCGTCGACGTCGTCCTGGAAGTCGGAGATGTAGATGTGCGGCGCGCTGAGCGGATCGCTGGGGTTCTTGCTGACCGGCGGGCGGGGCGTCCCACCCTGTCCGCGCTTGACGAACGTTTCCGCGTCGGCGCGGTTGCGCGACGTGATGCCGGTTATCCGGAAATCGTGGTAGCCAGCCTCGCGGAGGAGCTTGTAGCCGCGCAGGTGGGCCGGCAGGATGCGCGCGGCGCCGACGATGCCGATGCGGATCATATCTCGGAGATGGGGGCAAGCAGGAAGCCCCCTTCCACGAACAGCGTCTGGCCGGTCACGTACCTCGACTCGTCGCTCACCAGGTAGACGACGGCGTTTGCGATGTCCGTCGGCACGCCCCGACCGAGGGGCAGCTCGACCTCGGCGCGCCGGTTGTACTCGTCGTACTGCTCGCCGCGCTCGCCGGGGTAGGCGCGGATGTCGATAAAGCCTGGCGCGATCGCGTTGACGCGGATCTTGTGCGGCGCCAGCTCGAGCGCCTGGCTCTTGGTCAGCCGGCTGATCGCGGCCTTCATCGAGCCGTAGAGCGAGTCGTGCGGCCAGGCCATCGCCTGGTGGACAGACGTGATGTTCACGATCGCACCGCCGCCGCCCTGCTCGATAAAGCGGCGGGCGGCGAGCTGGCCTCCGACGTAGCAGGCGCGGTAGGGCAGGAAGTACTCCTGGTAGATCTGGTCCGGCTGAACCTCAAGGAAGCGCCGTGGCAACGAGCGATCCCGCCGACCAGCGTTCGCGTTGTTGACGTAGACATCCAGACGGCCGAACCGATCGAGTGTTCGCTTGAAGAGGTTCTCGATCTGATCGAGCTCGCCCATGTCCGCATGGACGACCTCACCCTCGCCGCCTGCCTCTTGCACGCGCTTCAGCGTCTGCTTGGCGCCGTCCTCGTTGCGGTTGTAATTGATGGCGACCTTCGCGCCCTCCGACGCCAGCGTGATCGCCGTCTGCTGCCCGATGCCGTGCGACGCGCCCGTGACCAGCGCGATCTTCCCTTGCAGCCGCAAGTTCGAACCTCCAGATGTTCGACCCGCGGTGCGTGCTTCCTCGGAACACGCACCGCGCCCTTCAGGGCCGAGCCGGACGCCCCCGATCATACCTAGTTGACACTCATTCGGCGGACACCCCATAGTCGTCGCGCCGATGCGCCCCATAGCCATCCTCGTCGCCTTGATCGCGGCTGTCGTCTGGGTGCCGGCGGTCGCGGCGTCGCTCGACCAGATCTGTCCGGTCGCCGGCGAGAGGTGCCTCGACTACGATGCGCTCGCGAACCTCGTCGACACGGAGATCCTGCCAATCCCAGATGGCCACCCAGGCCCGCTGCGCATGCCAACCGGGGGGTGGGCGTCGTTTGGCCGTCCCCAGCCTCCTACGCCCGTCTGGAATCCACCGGGTCCCAAGCGCGTCGGCCTCCAGGCCGGCCACTGGCAGACCTACGACGCGCCAGACGAGCTAGCCGGGCTGCGCACCAACCCCGGCGCGCCGGGTGGCGGGAGGATCGAGTGGGAGGTCGCGCTCGACCTGGCACGGCGGACCGCCGACATCCTCCGCACGTACGGCGTCGAGGTCGACATCCTGCCGACGACGATCCCGGTCCGCTACCGCGCCCACGCCTTCCTGGCGATCCACGTGGACGGCGACGAGAGCGGCCGGCTGCGTGGCTACAAGACGGCCCGGCCCAACTTCTCTTCGATCCCCGACGTGGACGACAAGTACAACGCCATCCTCTTCGAGGAGTACGGCAAGGCGACCGGCCTGCCAGACAACTCGCAGTACGTCAGCGGGCGGATGCGCAACTACTACGCCTTCAACGCGCGGCGCTACCAGCACGCGGTCGCGCCCGGCGTCCCGCAGGCGATCATCGAAACCGGCTTCATGTCGAACGCGGCAGACCGCGATTTCCTGTTCAACCACCCGGACGTCGCGGCCCAGGGTCTTGCCAACGGGCTGCTCCGCTTCCTCAACGCCGACCTGAACTAAGTGATCGAGAGCCCGGCTGAGACAGCTCCTCTCCCCCTGCCGGCGGATAGCCGCGGGCACGGTGAGGGAGCATCGGAGCGGTGGCGAGAGGCCACGAGACTTTGGCCGTTTCTGACCGCCGCGCTAGTCGTCCTGGGCATCTTAGTGGTCGTCCCCCGAGCCGCCGACGCCGCCGCGACCGCCGCGCTGCGCGCCGTCGGCCACGGGCTCGTCGCGGTCGACCCGCCGATCGCTCACGTCGACGCGGTCGCGGTGCACGGCGGAGGGGGGCCGATGCACGACCGAGAGCTGCCCGCCGCGCAGATGCTCGCCAACGGCGCGGCAGACGTCGTCGTCGCCATGGGCGGCACCCTGCCCCCGGGCGACCCCGACCTCACCTACGCCGGCGCGGTCGAGCGCCGGCTACACGAGGTCGGGGTCGACCCGGACCGGATCGTCAGGATGAGCGAGGGACTCTCGACGCTCGGCGAGATTCTCGCGCTCCGGCACCTGGCGGAGAGCCGCGGCTGGCACTCCGTGGCCCTGTCCTCCAGCCCCTGGCACACCAGACGGGTCAGCTTGCTGGCGCACCGGGCATTCGCGGGATCGAGAATCGCGGTGAGCGTCGTCGCCGCCGAGCAGGGCGACATCGACCTGGACCACTGGTGGTCGCGCTCCTACACCCGCCGTGTAATCCTCGGCGAGTGGGTCAAGATCGCAATGGCCTGGCTCGAGGGCTAGGACGCCGGCCCGGCGGTGTCATCCCGAGAAGGAACGGCGGTCGAGCTCGACCGTCGCGCCCTCCCCGGCGGCCCGGGCGCCCGCGTGGTGCGGGCCGGCCGGTGTTGCCTCGCCCCGCCCGGAACGACAGCCAAGGCCGGGTCGGCGAGCCTCCGGTCGGCGTTCTACGCGACAGGGCGGACCGCCACGACCTCGACCAGCCGCACGATCGCCCACCAGAGCAGCACGTACACCAGCATGGCGATCAAGGTGTACAGCTCGAAGACGGAACCGCCGAAGGAGGGCGTCGCGAAAAGCGTTCGGAACGGCACGACGAGCGGACCGGTGATTGCGTACATCGCCGACGCGAAGCCGTTGTTCGGGTTCGCGGCGAGCAGCGCGAGCACGAAGCGTATCGCCAGCAGCCCCTCGATCAAGCCGAGCAGGTACCACATGAAGCGGCTGAACTGGACGACGAACGAATCGCCCGCGTAAGGCCGGTCGCCGTAGTAGTTCGTCGACACGACCTGGCGCTCGACCGTCGGCCGCCACCACGACGGGCGGCGGACCGTCTCGACGGGGACCGTGGTCGACGTGGTGACGCGCTCCTCGACGTCCCCACCGGCTGGCGCGGGCTCGGCGCGCACCACTTCTTCCCGATGTTGTTCCACGCGAGCTCACCTCCTCTCGTTCGGAAAAGGCAAAGGGCGTGCCCCGATCTCGGCTGTATGCTCGTTCCAGGGGGTGAGGCGATGGTGCCGGAGTTCCGGAATGAGCCGCTCGTCGACTTCGACGTCGACGCTAACCGCCGCGCGTTCGAGGCCGCCTTGAGGAAGGTCGACGACGAGGCAACGCGGGAGTGGCCCCTCGTGATCGGGGGCGAGTCGGTCACGACCGGCGAGTGGATCAAGGTGCACGACCCCAGCGAGCCGGCGCGGCTCGTCGGGCGCGTCGCCAGGGCCGGGCGCCGCGAGGCCGAGCGCGCGGTCGAGGCAGCCAGGCGAGCATGGCCGAGCTGGGCTGCGCTGCCGGCCGAAGAGCGGGCGGCCGTGTTGCTGCGCGCCGCGGCGCTGATGCGGCGGCGGCGCCACGAGCTCTCGGCGCAGATGGTCGTCGAGATCGGCAAGAGCTGGGTCGAGGCCGACGCCGACACGGCCGAGGCGATCGACTTCTGCGAGTTCTACGCGCGTGAGTCGCGGCGGCTCGCCGGGCCACAGCCGATCGTCACCTCCGATGGCTCGGACGTCGCGATGACCTACCAGCCGCTCGGCGTCGGCGTCGCCATTTCGCCGTGGAACTTCCCTTGCGCCATCGCGACCGGTATGACCGTCGGGCCGGTCGTGGCCGGTAACTGCGTGCTCTTCAAGCCCGCCAGCCTGACGCCGATCGTCGCCGCCCGGATGGTCGAGATCCTCGAGGAAGCCGGGCTGCCGCCAGGCGTCGTCAACTTCGTGCCGGGTTCGGGAGAGGAGGTGGGCGATTTCGTCGTCGAGCACCCGGAGGTGCGCTTCGTCTCGTTCACCGGCTCGCGGGAGGTTGGCACGCGCATCTACGAGCGCGCGGCGCGTGTGCAGCCTGGCCAGCGGTGGCTGAAGCGCGTCGTCGCGGAGATGGGTGGCAAGGATGCCATCGTCGTCGACGACTCGTGGTGCGACCTCGAGGCCGCCGCGAGCGGCATCGTCGTGTCGGCCTACGGATTCCAGGGCCAGAAGTGCTCGGCCTGCTCTCGAATGATCGCCGTCGGCGGCACGCACGACCGCCTCGTCGAGCTCGTCGTGGAGGGCGCGAGGGCGCTGCGGATCGGCAGCCCGCGCGATCCGACGGTCAATTTCGGCCCGCTGGCGAGCGCCGATCAGCTCCGCAAGGTGCAGTCGTACGTCGAGCTCGGCGAAGGCCGCCCCGCGCTGATGCCAGGGAACGTCGATCTACCGGGGTACTTCTACCCACCCACGGTGATCGACGACGTACCGAGCTCCGCCCGGATCGCCCAGGAGGAGATCTTCGGGCCCGTGCTCAGCGTGCTCCGCGCGCGCGACTACGACGAGGCGATCGCGATCGCCAACAGCACGCCGTACGGCCTGACGGGCTCGGTCTACGCGCTCGACCGTACTAAGCTGGAGCGGGCGAAGCGGGACTTCCAAGTCGGAAACCTCTACCTGAACCGGAAGTGCACAGGCGCCCGGGTCGGCGTCGAGCCGTTCGGCGGCTTCGGCATGTCGGGCACGAACGCGAAAGCCGGGGGCCCCGACTACCTCAAGTGGTTCGTGGACGCCAAGGTCAGCTCGGAGCTGCTCTAACGTGCGACGGGGAGCCCGGCCTTGATCCAGGCGTCGGTGCCGCCCTCGAGGTTGTAGAGGTTCGTCAGGCCGACGGCCGCCGCCATCTCGGCCGCGAGCGCGCTGCGCTGGCCGACCTGGCAGACGAAGATCACGTCGCCCTGCGTCTTGAGCACGTCCTTCGGCCGCGCCAGGATCGAATCAAGCGGGACCAGCTCAGCCTGGGGGATGTGACCGCCGCCGTACTCGGCCGGCGTGCGGACGTCGATTACGCGCATGCCCTTGTCGATCATTTCCTTGGCCTCGGCCACGGAGATCCGCTTGTAGGGCTCCTTCATCTCGATGCGCTCAGACACGGCTCGGGCTCACCTCCGAGGCCGAGTCTAGCATCGCAGCGCGCGGGCGCAGCGGCCTCGGCGGATCGACCACCACGATGCGGGCCGCGACTTCGCGCTTGGCGCGGTCCACCCGACCGAACACGAAGACCACGTCGCTCGGGTGGACCTCCGCGAAAGGCACCCTCTTGCCGTGCTTCCAGACCACACCATTCGGCATCATCGCGACACGTTCGGGTGGCTGGTTGGCGGCGCGCGGCTTCACCAGCATCTCGTCCGCTCCGACGCTGACGACCGTGCCGACGCCGACCGCCCTCGGCGGTCCGAGTGTCGGCGCCGCCGCGGCGTTCGGCTTCGAAGCGGCGCTCTGGCCGGCCGCCGGCGCCGCCTCGACGGCGTTGCGGGCGGCGATCGCGGCGCCCAGCACAGTTCCGGCGGTGATGACGACGACCGTGGCCAGCGCGACGAGCAGGCCGAAGAGCGCCTTCGACGACAGCGCCCACCGCGCAACCGCGCCCAGCGGGCCGATCAGCGGGAGCATCGGCCTAGGCGGCGGTCCGCGATGGAGCGACAACCATCCGCGTCAAGACCGCCACCACGGCCACGTTCAGGGCGAGCAAGCCCACCTGCACCCACGGCAAGCTCATTAGGATGGCTTCGAATAGATCGGAGAAGCCGCCGATCATCTGGGCGTCCGAGGCAACGATCCCGACGAGCTCGACCACGCCGGCTTCGTGAAGCTCCATCCCCAGGCTGACCGACAGGAAGGCGAGCAAGACGAGAGCCGCGAGGTCGAAGGCGAGCCAGAGCTGGCGCCGGGGTTCGACGGCTACCGGCCGGACCCGGTAGGTCAGGGCGGCGACGCGGGCCGCGAAGTCCGGCGGTGGGTCGATCGAAGCAAGGCGGCTGAAGGCGCGGTCGACGTCGTCGAGCGGCTCGCGCCTCATCACGTCCATCGCGTGTTCTCCCGCCATGCTACACGTCGGCGCCCCAACGAAAGTTTCATAGCGCATCTCGTAGACGATGGCGGAGCTTCGCCTTGGCGCGCTGGAAGAACGTCTTCACCGTGTTCTCCGGGATGCCCAGCGACTGGCCGATCTCGGCGAAAGTGAGGTCGGTCACGTAGCGCATCGTGACCACCGCGCGGTACCGCTCCGGCAGCTCGCCGATCGCGGCCGCGAGCAGCCGCTGAAGGTCCTCGCGCTCGAGCAGCTCGTCGGGCAGCGGGTCAGGATCCGGGATCTCGGCGACTGCCGACGCATCGTCCTCCGCGTCGTCGGGTAGGGCGATCGCCCGGCGCTCCCGCAAGCGGTCGATGCACCGGTTGCGCGCGATCCGGTACAGCCAGGGACGGAACGGCAGATCGAGGCGCGCGCGCGGCAGGTGGACGTACGCCTGGACCAGCGTCTGCTGAGCCACGTCCGCCGCGTCGTCGGCGTCGCCGAGCATCCGGTAGGCGAAGTTGATCAGGGGCCGCTGGTAGCGTAGGACGAGTGTCTCGAAGGCGGAGGCGTCACCTCGGGCAGCGCGGGTGGCCAGCTCTTCGTCTGACCGCTCGGCCGGCACACGGCGATTATCGGCCGGTCTCAGGCGGGGGCTCGGCGGAGGCCCCTCAAGGACTTCTCTACCAGATGGCCCACTCGCCGACCCAACGCGGCAGCGGCTGCCGCGCGTCGAGTGCTCGGCCGGTCATCAGCTCGACGAAGCGGAGGCCGTAGGCCGCGGCGGTGGTGGCGTGGACGCCGAGCGTGGGCCACTCGCGCGGGAAGAGCTGCCGGGCGAGCCGCAGGCACCAGCGCGAGTCACGGCAGTAGAGCTCGTGCAGATCCTCGACGGCGTCGACCTTACCGAGCTCCCGTTTGATCGCCTCCACGAGCTGGGCCTGCTTGGCGCGCTTCTCGAACGAGCTTGGCGGCTTCAGGAACCACGACAACGCCCAACACCACACGTCGCGCATACCCGTGTTCTCGCGCTGCTCGATCCCCATCGCGCGGGCAAGATAGGCCGCCCGGCCGTGTGAGGCGGCGAAGAAAAGCGGGGGCAGGACTTAGAAATCGGCGCGCCGCACGTTATGTCCAGATAAACCCTCGTCAACTCACTTTATGTTAACTAACACCGCGAAGAAAAAGGCCGGCGTTTCCGCCGGCCGTCGACGCGCCTAGAGGTTCGGGTACTTGTCGTAGATCGCCTTGGCTTTGGTGATGAAGGTCTGCAGCGCCTGTTCGGGCTGCTGTTTCTTCACCAGAAGGTCCTGCATCATGTCGCCGATCACGAACGTCGTCGTGATATCGCCGTACGGCGCGGTCGGCGAGGCGTTGTAGGCCATGATGCGGCCGTTCTTGGCGATGGTGGTGTACTGCTCGAAGAGCGGGTCGCTCTTCCAGAGCGGCCGATCGAGCAGGTTCTTGTACACAGGCAGGAAGCGGCCCTTCATGTCGTCGATGTACTTCGTGTACTGCGCCGGATCGGCGAAGTTGCCGATGATCGCCTTCGCCGCGTCCGGGGCCTTGCTCGCCTTGAACAGCATCATTCCCCAGACGTCGACCTGGCCGAACTCGCCGGCCGGACCCTTCGGGTACGGGTAGAACTTGGTTCCCTTCGCAAGCTCCGGCTTGTTCTTAACCAGCCAGCCGTAGATCGACGTCGGGTTGGACGTCGCCCAGACCTGCCCACCCTGGTAGGCGTTGTTGTTGCCGCCGTCGTCCCAGCTCACGGCGCCGGGCGGGATGATCTTGTCTTCTTCGAACATCTGCTTCGTGAGCGTGAGCGCCTGTATCCACGCCTTGTCGCTCGCCGAGGTGACGCCCAGCTTGCCGTTCTCGTCCTGGAGCTGGCCGCCGAACGTCCACAGCAGAGCCAGGAAGTGGTTGTTCGTGTCGTTCGTCCGGCCGAGGGTGTAGCCGAAGGCGTAGAGATTGGGCGGGTTCTGGATTTGCTTGGCGGTGGTCCGGAACTCGTCCCAGCCGGCCGGCCACTTCAGCCCCTTCTGGTCGAGCAGGTCCTGGCGGACGTGCATCGGCCAAGCGTTGACCGCGTACGGCACGGCGTACCACTTCCCCTGCCAGCCGCACACCTTCTCGACGTAGTCGAAGAAGCCCCCCTGCTGCGTTTTCAGCGGCGCGACCACGTCCGACACGTCGGCCGCCTGGTTCTGGCCGCGCCAGTACTGCGCCTGGTAGTCGAAGATACGCATGAGGTCGGGCGGCGTGCCGGCCTGGACGGCGGCCTTGAGCTGGTCCTGCCAGTTGCCCGACTTCTCTTCGAAGTTGAACTCGATGCCGTTCTTCTTGGCGTAGTCGTCCATGATCGCCTTCATCAGCTGCGTCGTCTCGGGCAGGTAGTCCGTGTCGACGAAGGCGGTCACCGGTCCCTTCGGGCTGGCGCCAGCGGCCGGCTTGGTCGCGGCGGGCGCCGCACCCGCGGCTGGTGCGCTGGTCGCCGCCGCGGCGGGCGCGGTCGTCGCCGCGGCGGCCGGCGTGGCTGCGCCGCCCGATGGCGCGGTCGTCGCGGCAGCGGCCGGCGCGGTCGTCGGCTTCGGCGGCGGCGCGGAGGCTGGTGCGCTCGTGGGCGCGGCGGTCGGGGTGGCCGCCCCACCACAGGCGGCGAGGGCCAGCGCACCGAACGCGGTCCCGACCCCGAGGACGAGGAACCGACGGCGTGACGTGGTCGATCGCGCTCTTTCGCTCATGTCTTGTCTCCTCCTAGGCTTTGACTGAGCCGGCCGTCCAGCCGGCTACGACCCAGCGCTGTCCGAGCAGGTAGAGGAGCAGGGGCGGCAGCGACATGATCGTCGACGCCGCCATCATCGCTCCCCAGAAGGTCTGGTCGGAGACCATGAAGCTGTTGATGCCGACCGGCGCGGTCATCAGGTCTTTCCGCTGGACGAGCACCAGCGCGTACAGGAACTCGTTCCACGACAGTGTGAACGAAAAGATCGCCACCACGACCATCGCCGGCGCCGAAAGCGGCACAATGATTCGCCAGAGCACAGTCCACTTCGTCGCGCCGTCGACCAGCGCCGCCTCCTCGAGCTCGAACGGCACCGTCCGGAAGTAGCCGATCAGCATCCACGTGCAGAACGGCACCGTGAACGTCAGGTAGGCGAGCATCAGCCCGAACAGGTTGTTGTTCAGGTGGAGGTAGACCATCATCGCGAACAGCGGGATGAACAGCACGCTCCCCGGCGCAAGGTAGCTGTAGACGAGCATCCGCGCGAGCACGCGCCGCCCGCTGAACCGTAGGCGGCTGATGGCGTAGGCGGCCATCGACCCGATGACGATCGAGGCGAGCGTCACCGCGACCGCGACCACCGTGCTGTTGCGCAGGAAGAGCGGGTAGCCGACGGTCACGAACGCGCGGACGTAGTTCGCGAGCGTGAACGACGTCGGGAGGATACTCGGATCGGGGTCGAGGATGTGCGACTCCGGCTTGAACGACGTCATGAGCATCCAGTAGAAGGGGATGACCGCCCAGAGCGTGAAGACGGTCATCAGCACGTAGCCCAGGACCATCCAGCCGTGGTTGCGCCGAGCAAGCCACCTCATCGGGCGCCCCCCTCGCTCGACAGCATACGCCGCGTCAGGAACCAGATGGCGACCGCGAACACCGGGAACATCAGGAGTGGCACCGTCGCGCCCATGCCGAGGTCGAAGTTGCTGACTCCCAGCGTCAGCGCCAACATCGGGAACGTCTCGGTCGCGTTCGCCGGCCCGCCGCGCGTCAAGAGGTAGACGTACTGCACTTCGTTCGCCGTCCAGATGCCCGAGAGCATCGTCGTCACGACGATGACCGACGCCAGGTTCGGCAGCGTGATGTAGAAGAAGCTCTTGACGGCGCCCGCGCCGTCGATGTGCGCGGCGTCGTACATGTCCGCCGGGATGGACTGCATCCCGGCCAGGAAGGTCATCGTCCAGAACGGGAACCCCCGCCAGACCACCGCGCCCATCACCGCCCACAGCGCGATGTTGATGTCGGCAAGGAACAGGATCGGGTAATGGATGACGCCCCAGCTCATCAGCTTCAAGTTGATGACGCCGTGGACGTCGTCGTACATCCACTTCCAGGTGTACGCCGAGACGACGCTCGGGATCGACCACGGGATGAACACGAGCGCCCGCCACCAGTTCCGAGCGACCAGGTGCTGGTGCAGGATCAGCGCGGTCGTCATGCCGATCACGAACTTCAGCAGCAGGGCGCCGCCCGTGTAGACGACGCTGACCTGCACCGAGTTCCAGAAACGGTCGGCCAGCGCGCCGGAGATGAGCGATTGGTAATTCGCCAGCCCGACGAACTTGCCCGCGCCGCCGACGCGGATGTCGTTTAGCGAGTACCAGATGGACGACAGGAACGGGAACGCGATCAACCCGAGCATGACGCACAGGATCGGCAGCACGAGCGGGATGGCGAGCTGCCAGTCCGGTCCGAGCGCTTGGGTTAGGCCTGTGCGGGCCCGCGGCGCCGCCGCCGGGGCGAGCACCCTTCCTGGTGCGGCCAACGGCTTCCTCCGACGGGTACGTACCCGCCATGGGGATTCTTTATGGGGCCGCCGCGGGTGTCAACTTGCGTACCGACGCCGCCCTTTCAGCAGCCGCTTGATCCGTGCCGCCGACGCCGCGGCGAGCCGATTGAACAGCCCGGGCGGACCCTTGGCGACGAGGTCGGCGACCGCGGCGCGCACCGCGCCGTCCGGCGCCAGCACGTAGCCGAGCACGCCGCCGCGCCGCGCCGCGCGTAGCACGCCGGCGGCGACCAGCTCGTCGAGCGCCACCGCCGTGAGCTCCACGGAATGAAACCCCAGCCTTGATGCGAGCTCCGCCGCGTCGGCGGGGCGGTCCGGTTGGCGCAACATCGACTCGACTAGCCGGAACTTGATCAGGTCGTCGATCGCCTCGGTCGGCGCAGCCGGCACATCGGCGGTCGTTCTCGGCGATGCGCGCAGGTAACTCGCGGCCACTCGCTCCTACCCTCCACGGTCCTCGAATCGACCGTACAGAGCGCGAGCCGCGGCGTCAACTGGCTCCGAGGCGTCCGACCAGCTTTATCACAGGACTGTTACGCGGCCTACGTCCCACCCATACCGGTCAGTCGGATGGACCGCACGAAGTAGCGCTGGAAGAACACGAACACGACCAGGATCGGCAAGATGGACATCACCGAGCCGGCCATCAACAAGTGGTACTTCGTGCTGTACTCGTCGACGAAGAAGCGCAGCCCGACCGTGAACGTCCGCATGTTGTTGCTGCTGGTCACGATCAGCGGCCAGAGGAAGTTGTTCCACTGCGACATGAACGAAAAGACGGCGAGCGTCGACAGCGCCGGTCCGGAGAGGGGCAGGATGATCGTCGCCCAGATGCGCGGGTAGCTCGCGCCGTCGATCTTGGCCGCTTCTTCGAGCTCGTAGGGGATGCTCATGAAGAACTGCCGCAGCAGGAACGTGCCGAACGCCGAGAAAGCGGGCGGGATGATCAGCGCCAGGTAGGTGTCTGTCCAGCCCAGGTACTTCATAAGGACGAAGTTCGGGATGATCGTCACCTGGCCGGGGATCATGAGCGTGCCGAGGTAGAGCAGGAACAGCCGGTCGCGACCAGCGAACCGAAGCCGCGAGAAGCTGTAGGCGGCCAGCGCGGACGTGGTCAGGTCGAGGATCGTGACGCTGACCGATACGACGACCGTGTTGATCAGGTAGTGATCGAACGGCGCGGATCGCCACGTCTCGGCGTAGTTCCCCCACTGGATCGGGCTCGGGATCCACTCGGGTGGAAACGCGAACACGTCCCCGGGCCGCTTGAGCGAGGTCGACACCATCCAGGCGAACGGCGTGAGCATCGCCACGCCGCCGACCAGCAGCACGACGTGGGTCACCAGCGCAGCCGCACGCTCGCGCAGCACACGGCTTCGGTGCGAGGCGCGCGCGAGATCGAGGGCGCCGGCGCGGGGGGCGACGGCCATCAGTAATGCACCCAGCGCTTCTGCAGCCGCGCCTGGATCGCCGTGACGGCGAAGATCACGATGAACAGCAGCCAGCAGGCGGCCGCGGCGTAGCCCATCCGGAACCACACGAACGCGTTGTTGTAGACGAAGTAGACGATCGTCATCGTCGCGTTCGCCGGGCCGCCCCTGGTCATGATCAGTGCCTGGTCGAACACCTGGAACGACCGGATGATCGAAATGACCAGGACGAAGAACATCGTCGGCGACAGCAGCGGGAGCGTGATCTTCCAGAACCGCTGCCACGCGCTGGCGCCGTCGATCTGGGCGGCTTCGTGGAGGTGCTCCGGCACACCCTGGAGACCGGCCAGGAAGATGACGGCGTAGTAGCCCATCGCCTTCCAGGTACTCATGAAGATGATCGCCGGCATCGCCCACTCGGTCGACCCGAGCCAGTTGACCTTCGGGAGGCCGACGTCGGTCAGGAAGTAGTTGATCAGACCGACGTCGGAGTGGTAGAGCCACTGCCAGACGATCGACACGGCGATGAGCGACGTTACGACCGGGACGAAGTAGACCGCCCGGTAGAGCGCCATCCCGCGGATCGGCCGGTTCAGCAGGAGTGCCAGGCCGAGCGAGCACACCACGTCGAGCGGCACCACGCCGAGAACGAAGAACGCGGTGTTGCCCATCACCTGGCGGAAGACCGGGTCGTTGGTCAACAGCTTCTGGTAGTTCGCCAGTCCGTTGAACCTCGGCGGGACGAGCAGATCCCACTCGGTCATCGCCAAGCCGAAGGCCACGCAGACAGCCAGCGCCGTGAACACGAGAAAGCCCACGATGTTCGGGAGCAGGAACAGGTACGCCCAGACCGCCTCGCGGCGCCCGAGCGTCCAGAACCCGCGCCTGGTCGTGAAATGAGCGCTCATTCGACCGCTACCCGCAGCGCTCGCCGCCCTCCAGGAGCGGGTCGATCTCAGCCTTGGCGGCCTTCATCGCGTCCAGCACCGTCTTCTTCCCGAGGTAGGCGAGGTCCATCTCGCGGTTGAAGATCGAAGTCGCCTCCGACTGCGACACCGCGACGTCTGTCTTCGCCTTCTTCACCGTCTCCAGGTAGATCTCCGGCTTCTCCCACGGGAAGAAGAGCTTGAGGTAGCTCGGGTCCTGGAGTTGGTCGAGCCGCGGCGAAGCGCCGCGCCCGCCGCGCGTGTAGTACTCCATCCCCTCCTTGCTGACCGTCCAGCTAAGGAAGGTCCAGGCCTGGTCGCGGAACTTGCCGTCCTTCGGCATGGCGATGGCGTCCGGCCCCTCGCGCGGCACCAGGCCGGCCGGGCCCTCCGGCGCGAACGTCATGCCAGGGTCGATGCGACCGGCCTCGGCGGCGGCCTGGATGTCGGCGGCCGAGTTGTGGCCGGTCTTCGTGATCGCCCGGCGGCCGGCCAGGAACGTGTCGCCGAGGCCGCGCACCTCGTCGGAGCTCGGGTAGACCTTCTCCTTCAGCACCAGGTCGACCTGGTACTGCAGGGCCTTCAGGCTGTTCGGGTCCTCCGGGATCAGGAACTTGGTGCGGTCCTCGTTGTAGAGCTTGCCGCCGAACGAGAAGAGGAAGTAGTTGACGACGTGGAGGTCGTTGGTGCGCTGGTCGCCCCACACCTTCTTGTCGCCCTCCCCGCGCGTGAGCTTCCGCAGCGCCTCCAGGTACCCGTCGTCCGAGACACCCATCTTCCAGCGGCCCTTGGCCTGGTACTGGTCGGGGGTCTCGACGCCCGCCTCCTGGAACAGCTTCTTGTTGAACATCGTCACGTAGAACGAGAGGTGCATCGGGAAGCCGTAGTACTTCCCGCAGTAGAGGGTCAGGTCGCGCGCCACCGGCGCGAAGACGTTGGGGTCGAAGTTGTCGCGCTTGTAGAGAGGCTCGAGGTCGAGGAGCACGCGCCGCACGGCCACGCGCTTGTAGTCGCGCGTTGCCGGGAGGTTGAGCACCTCGCCGGGGTCGTTCGCCGCGAACATCGCCAGGATCTTCTGGGTCGACTCGTCGGTCGAGGGAGTGGTGATGTGCTCGAGGACGATGTTCGGGTACTTCTCCTGGAAGGCCTTGGTCATCGGGTCGAGCCACTTCTTGATGGCATCCTGGCTGTTCGACATCACGAAGCGGATCTTCGTCTGGCCGGCCGCGGCCGGTACGCTGGTCGCCGCCGCCGGGGCACTCGACCCGCCCGCCGTGGCTGGCTTCGTCGCGGCCGGAGCCCCCGCGGGTGCCCCCTGCGTGGCCGCCGGTGCGGCCTGGCCGCACGCCGCCAGGACCGTGGCCGCTCCGAGACCGATCAACATCCGCCGCCGCGAATAGACGCACGCCATCGCTGCCTCCCGTTTTCCTCGTCGCCCGGTATCATCCGCGTGCCGTGGCCGGCTGTCAATGCGCGTAGAGGACGTCCGCGCCCACCCGATCCGGAACACCGACCGCGACCGCGTGCCCGCCGCGGCGTCTCCCGGAGCGCCACGCCGCGCGCCGCCGGAGCCGGTCGCGCTCGTGGTCGTGGAGGTCGAAACGGACGACGAGCTCGTGGGCATCGGGACGGTCGGCGGCTTCTGCGCCGCGGCGGTGCCGATCATCCGCGGCCACTTCCGGGAGCTGCTGCTGCGCGAAGACCCGCGCGACGTCGAGCGGCTGTGGGAGAAGCTGTACCGCGCCAGCCTGCGCTACGGCGGCCGGGGCGCCGCCATCCAGGCGCTCTCCGGCGTGGACATCGCGCTGTGGGACTTGCTGGGCAAAGCGCTCGGACAGCCGGTCTACCGGCTCCTTGGCGGACGCACGAAGCCGCGCGTCCCCGTCTACTCCAGCCACCTGCGCGACGTCCTGGCGCCCGACGAGCTCGCGCGGCAGGCCAGGTCCGACGTCGAGGCCGGATTCCGCGCCGTCAAGCTCTTCTTGACCCACGGGCCGGAGGAGGGTCCTGCCGGCCTGCGCGCCTGCGTCGAGGCGACCCGGACCGTGCGCGACGCCATCGGTCCGGACGTCGAGCTGATGGTCGACGCCCACCTGCACTGGGACGTACCGTTCACGCTCGCCTACGGCCGTGCGACCGCCGAGCTCGGCCTGCGCTGGATCGAGGAGCCGATTCCGTTCGACGACCGCGAGGGCTACGCCCGTCTTTCGCGCGCGCTCGACGCACCGATCGCGGCGGGCGAGCACGAGCAGACGCGCTTCCCCTTCGCCGAGCTGATCCGCGACGGCTGTCTGGGGGTGCTCCAGCCCGACGTCAACCGAGTCGGCGGGATCACCGAGTCCCGGCGGATCGTCGCGCTCGCGGCAGCGCACTCGCTGCCGGTCTGCTTCCACCAGGGCTGGCTGCACTCGTACCACCAGATCGCCGCCTTCCCGAGCTGCCCGATCGGCGAGTACTTCCCGCCGCCGGACCCGGCGGCCCCAGCCGGGAACCGCCTGAACTGGCTCGTGCTGCGCGGCGAGCCGCTCGCGGTGCAGGGCGCGGTCGACCTGCCGGAGGCGCCCGGCTTTGGCTGGGAGATCGACCGCGAGCAGCTCAGCTTGCTGGCCTCGCCGGCGGGCGGGTGGTAACCTCTTCGCATTCCCCAGCGCCGCGGCGCGGACAGTGGAGGCCACCATGGGACGGATCATCGTCGCAAACCGGCATGGCGACCAGGTCCTCGAGTGGGACCCGGCGGCCACGGATACGGAGGAGGCGCGCGCGCAGATCGCCGCGGCTGAGCAGATCCTGAGGGAAGCGCGCGAGCGCGGCTGCGCGGTGTCGAAGAAGGTCGACGGCCGCCACGTGATCGACAACTCGCCGTTCGATCCCCAAGCCGAGGAGTACCAGATCATCGCGCCGATCGCGGGCGGCTAGCCCGCCTGGCGCGTGCTCGCGCGGCTGCGCTCGGCCGGGCTGCGGCTCGGCAGCGCCTTCTGGTCGTTCTTCGGCTTCCCCGCTGACCAGACGGACGAGCGCTGGAACGAGGGCATCGAGCGGCCATGGATGGTGTCATGGCACGCGGTGCCCAAGCGCTCCGCCGGGACGGGGTTTTCGCCGTCCGATTACGCCCGCGCCCGGGAGCGGGGCGAGCGCGTCGCGCAGCTCACGCTCGGCGACGAGGTGTGGAACCAGCTTCGCCGCCGCGGCTACGTGGAGGTGCCCTCCCGGCTGTTCGAGGGTCTGACCTACCGGCTGCGCATCGGCCGCCGGGTCCAGCTCATCTGGGACACGCCCGCCCACGCGCTCCGCTCGCCCTGGCCGTTCGAGTGGCTATGCGTGAACCCGACCTACCCCTTGCCGGCCGCCGAGTTCACCGCGCAGCTCTACCTATACCTGCGCGACCGCGAAGAGGACGTCGTGCGCATCGCCGCGCCGCAGCCGTTCGACCAGGCACTAGGACGCTGCTTCTAGGAGATCTCAACCGGACCACACCCCGGGGAGGCGTGCGTCGTCAATTGCCCGGCGCCAACCCTTTCTGCAAGAGTTGGCGCCGTGCCTCACAAGAACAAGGCTGGCCTGAACGGGCACAACGGCCAGACCGAGGACGAACGGCTCCTAACCTCTCCCGCCAAGCTCGTCCCGGCGCCCATCGACTTCACCCGCACCGATCCCTGGCGCGTCATGCGCATGACCGGCGAGTTCGTGGAGGGGTTCGACCGGCTCGCCCACCTCGGCCCCGCCGCGGCCGTGTTCGGCTCGGCGCGCATCAAGCCCGACCATCCGGACTACGAGCTGGCCAGGCGGGTCGGCCGCCTGCTGGCCGAAAACGGCTTCGCGACGATCACCGGCGGCGGGCCCGGCATCATGGAGGCGGCCAACCGCGGCGCGCGCGAGGGTGGTGGGCTCTCGGTCGGCTGCGGCATCCAGCTCCCGCGCGAACAGGGCCTGAACCCGTACGTCGACCTCGCGATCGTCTTCCGCTACTTCTTCGTGCGGAAGACGATGTTCGTTAAGTACGCCGAGGGCTTCGTCATCTTCCCCGGCGGCTTCGGGACGCTCGACGAGCTGTTCGAGGCCCTGGTCCTGATCCAGACCGGCAAGCTGCGGAACTTCCCGGTCGTGTTGTTCGGGCGCCGCTACTGGAGGGGGCTGCTCCGGTGGCTGCGCGACTTCGCGCTGGGCGAGGGGAAGATCTCGCCGCCCGACCTCCAGCGGCTGCTTGTGACCGACTCGCCCGAGGAAGCCGTGCAGGCGATCGTGGACTGCTACAACGACGAGTGCTGGCGCAACGAGGACCGTAGCGCGCTGAACGTCTTCGACGAGCTAGCCGACGAGCCGCGACCGAGGAGCGGATAGCCGCTCCTGTCCAGCAGCGACGCCGAACGATCCCCGCCACCGGCCGTTGTTGCGAGCGGTCGAGGTCCCTCACTGCGCACGGGCGACGTGACATCGGCGGATGGCGTGACTATGCTGCCGCGCGTGCCGCTCCGCCTGACGCTCGCGCTGGTGGTGGCGACGCGACTGTTGGTGCTGTTGCTGTTGCGCCCGGGCGGCGGCCTGATCGATTCCTACGGCGACTTCGGGTTCTACCGCGACCTCGCCGAGCTGACCCTCGAGCGGCGCCCATTCGTCGACTTCTGGGTCGAGTACCCGCCGCTCTTTCCCTGGCTCCTGGCCGGTCTGTACCGGCTGGCGCTCCACCTGCCCGGCTGGCCATCGGCGACCGCGCCGCTCCAGGTGACGCTCGGCAGCTTCCTTCTGCTCTGCGACCTCGCCAACATCCTGCTGGTCCGGCGGATCGCGGCGCGCCTACACGGTTCCGAGCTCGGCGACGCGGCGGCCGCGCTCTACGCGCTGCAGCCGTTCGTGCTGCTGGCCGGTTTCGGCTGGTTCGACGCGTTCCCGCTCGTGTTCTTGCTGCTCGCGCTCGACGCGGCACTGGCCGGCCGGGCGTGGCTGGCCGGGCTCGCGCTCGGCCTGGGCGGGCTGGCCAAGCTCATCCCCGTCGTCGTCGCGCCGGCCGTGGTCCGCGCGCTCGGCTCGTGGCGGCGGGCCGCGGTCGCGGGTGCGGTGGGGGCAGCGGTCGCGGCCGCGGCGTTCGTGCCGCTCCTCGCGACGGGCAGCCCGTACGTCTGGGCGAGCCTGCGCGCGACGCTCGTCAACCGGTCGTCGTGGGAGACGGTGTGGGCGCTGATGGAGGGCTACTGGCGGGTTGGCACCGTGGCGCCGGTCCGCGAGCGGACGTTCGTCGACGCGGCCGACCGGCTGTTGCACCCCGCGACGCTGCCGTGGACGGCGATCGGGCTCGTACAAGCGCTGCTGCTCGCCTGGCTACTGTTCGCACCCGCGACGGCGCAGCGGCCGCGCGCGGTCGTCGCGCTCGGCGCGCTCGGCCTCTACGTCTTCCTACTGTTCGGCAAGGGCTACTCGCCCCAGTTCCTCGTCTACGAGCTGCCCCTGCTGCTCGCGCTGTGGCCGAGCCGTCGGGGCCTCCTTTACACGCTCGGCCTGACCGCGCTCGGCGTCCTGGAGTGGCCGGTCGTGCTGTCGCTGTTCCCGGATCGCCACGACATGATCGCGCTGGTTGTGGGCGCGAGAACCGCCCTCTGGCTCGTGATCGTCGCCGAGCTTGCCGCCGAGGTCTGGCCCGCCTTCGCCCAGCTCTGGCGGCGGTTCGCTACACCGGCCGGTTGGCTTGCCAGCGCGGGCGTCGCGGCGACGGTGCTGGCGATCGGCTACCTGGGCGCCCTCCACCTTCCGGAGCGGGGGGAGCAAGCACCGGTGCTTGCCTACCTGCGCGGCTTCGCGGAGACGAGCCCCGTCTTCGCCTCTTCGCGGACCGCCTTCTACCGCTTCGCGCCCACGGTCGGCGCCGATCGCGCGGTGCTCGCCGCCGACGCCGTCGATCCGACCGCGGACGCGCGGATCGAGCGGCTCCGATCGATCGCCGCGGCCGCGCCGGACGGGTACTGGGTCGTCCTCGACCACTCGGAGGGCGATCCCGCCTGGCGGGATCGGCTCGAGCGGGAGCTCGCGGTCGCGGGATCGCGCACGACCGACCGTTGGTTCGGCTACTACCATCTGCTCGGCTTCATCCGGCCCGACCCGTCACGCGCCGGGCTGCGCCCGCTCGACGCGGATTTCGGCGACCAGCTCGACCTGACCGGGTACAGCATCTCGGCCGACCAACTCGACAGCCAGGCACCGCTGCGCGTGCTGTTGGCGTGGCGCGTGCTGGCCAGGCCGGCGCGCGACTACAAGCTGTTCGTCCACCTGCTCGACGACGCCGACGAGCGCATCGTCGCCCAGGCCGACCACCCGCTCGATGTCGGTGGCAGGACGACGAGCGCGTGGTCGCCCGGCGAGCGGGCGCTCACCGGCGCCGACCTGCTCGCGCCGGCCACGGGTCTGCCAAGGGCTGGTCGGCTGCGCGTCGGCCTCTACGACGGCGCAACCGGCGCCCGGCTCGCCGTCGCCGCCGGTCGTGATTACGTCGATCTACCTACGAGGCTGCCCGCGGCAGTGTCCGACTGAGCGCCGCGGCCCCCAACGCCACCACCGCGAGCCCGCTGTACGCCGCGACGAAGCCGAACGCGTCGATCGCCTGGCCCGAGACGAGCGGCGAGAAGGCCGAGATGAGCGTTCCGAGACCCCAGACGACGCCAACCGCTACGCCCGTCCGCTGGCCGGCGGCGAGCTCGCTCGCGTAGACCATTGCGACCGGCGGCATGAGCGAGCTGCAGAAGCCGACGAGCAGCGAAAAGAGGATCATGAGCGGCAGCGCCTGACTCGTGAGGAACAGGGCGAGGAACACGCTGACCCCGACGAGCGAAAGGGTGACGACACCGCGGCGGCCGAGGCGGTCGGAAAGCGCCCCACCGGACGGCTGGGCGAGCAAGCCGGCCAACGACATCAGCGCGGTGAGCAGCCCCGACTGCGCGAGGGAGTACCCCTGGGCCGCGTAGTAGGAGGGGAGCCAGACCTGGAAGCCAGTCTGGGCGCTCAGGGACAACCCGTTGATCACCGTCAGCAGGACAAGCGGCCTGGTCACGCCAGCCAGCAGCCCGCGGCCACCCTGGATCGCCGGCTCGCGCAGCGTGGCCAGCACGATCGCGGCGGCGAGCAATCCCGGAACCGCGAGCAGACGAACGGCCACGTGCCACCCGACCGCGTCGATCAGGACGCCGACGACGAGAGGCGCCAGGAAGAAGCCGAGGCCGTTGCCGAGGCCGTGGATGCCCTGTGCGAAACCGCGCCGTTCTCGGAAGTAGTACACAAGGTAAGTCGCGCTCTGGGGGTGGTAGGCCGACGCGGCCAGCCCGAGCAGCGCGGCGGCGAGCAGCAGCGCGGAGTAGGAGCCGGCGGTGCTCAGCCACGCCGCGGCGACCGCGTACCCCACGAATCCAGCCACCAGCAGCCGCCGACGAAGGAAGTGCCGATCCGCCCAGTAACCAAGGGTTGGCTGGAGCAGCGCCGAGACGCCCGTGCTAACGAACGGGATGACCCCTGCCTGGCCGTAAGATAACTGAAACGCTGCCCTAAGAGCAGGAAGAAGGGGGGCCAGCAGTAGCCCGTAGAAGTCGTTGATCGTGTGCAGCGCGGTCAGGCTGGCGAGGACGCGCGCGCGCCCTCCGTTGCTGGTCGGTTCGGCCATCGGCGCGGCATTCTAGAGGGGCGCCCCCCGCCGGGGCGTCGAGCGGAGGCTCGCTTGTTGAGCAGAGGGGCGTCTGATACTCTTGCCACTGGCGCAACGACTTCCTAATGCCGGGCGGTGCCGATGGCGCGCGTAATCTTCGACCGCGTCGCGAAGTACTTCGGTGACATCGTCGCGCTCCGCGAGCTCGACCTCGAGGTGCACGACAGGGAGTTCCTGGTCCTGGTGGGCCCCTCCGGCTCCGGCAAGTCCACCGCCTTGCGCCTGGTCGCCGGCCTCGAGGAGGCGACCTCGGGGCGCATCTTTATCGGCGACCGGCTGGTGAACGAAGTGGCGCCGAAGGACCGCGACGTGGCGATGGTGTTCCAGAGCTATGCGCTGTACCCGCACATGAACGTGTACGACAACCTTGCGCACCCATTGCAGTTGCGCCGGGTGCCGCGCGCCGAGATCGACCAGCGCGTCCGCCGAGCCGCCGACATGCTCGGCATCGAAGACCTGCTTGCCCGCAAGCCGAAGGAGCTGTCGGGTGGCCAGCGGCAGCGGGTCGCGCTCGGGCGCGCGATCGTGCGCGACCCCGAGGTCTTCCTGATGGACGAGCCGCTATCCAACCTGGACGCGAAGCTGCGGGTGCGCACGCGCGCCGAGCTGATCCGCCTCCACGAGCGGCTGCGCGCCACGATCATCTACGTCACGCACGACCAGCAGGAGGCCATGACGCTCGGCGATCGCATCGCCGTGCTCAACCAGGGCACGCTCCAACAGCTCGGCGCGCCGCAGATGGTCTACGACCACCCAGCCAACCTGTTCGTCGCCGGGTTCATCGGGTCGCCCTCGATGAACTTCTTCGACGCCAACCTGGTCGCCCGTGACGAGGCGCTCTACATCGAGGGTCCAGGCTTCGAGGTGCTGGTGCCGCCCGAGCGGGCGCGCAACCTCGACCGCCACGCGGGGCGTGACGTGATCCTAGGCATCCGCCCAGAGCACATGTACGAGCAGAACGAGGTCGAGTCGGCGCCGCCCGGCTCGACGCTCCAGGCTGTCGTCGACGTCGTCGAGCCGATGGGCAACGAGATCTTCGTCTACCTGTCCACCGCGGGCCAGATGTTCACCGCGCGCCTGAACGCCGACACCGACCTGCGGCGCGGCCAGAAGGTCAACATGGTGATCGACACCTACAAGATGCACTTGTTCGACCGACAGACCGAGCGCGCCTTGCTGTGAGGCTCCTTCCGGCGGTCAGGACCGTGCTGAAGGCGTCTTATCTGGCCTTCGTCTTCCTGCTCGCTCTAACCGGCTAGGTCGAGCAGCAGGTCGTGCATCACCCGCACGCCGAACTGGATCGACTTCACCGAGATCCGCTCGTCGTGCCCGTGGCAGAGCGCCATGTAGTCCGCGCCCGGCTCGTAGAGCATCGGTAGGAAGCCGTATACCTTCCCGCCGACCGTTCCCAGCCGTTTCGCGTCGGTGCCACCGGTCATCATGTACGGCACGACTGTCGCGTCCGGCTCGTGCCGCTTCAGCGCCGCGGTCGCCGCCCGGGCGAACCGCTCGTCGAGCTCGCTCTCCGTTCCAGGCGTGAAGTCGGGGGCGACGACCTCGACCTCCCCGCCGACCACGCGCTGCAGCTCGCCGACGAAGCTCTCCTTCGTCTGGCCCGGAAGCGGACGGCCGCTCGTCCGCGCGCGCGCCTCGGAGGGGATGACGTTCCGTTTGGTGCCGGCCTCGAGCATCGTGAGCGCCGCGGTGTTGCGGAGCATCGCGTCGATCATCAGCCGCAGCCCGTCGTCGCACGGCAGCCGGCGCAGGGCGTCGTCGCTCGTCTTCGGCTCCAGCACGGAGCGGAGCAGCGCGGCGACGTCCGCCGCGCCATGCGCGGCCTGGTCGGCCGCCATGCCCTCGACGAAGGCGCGAACGCTCGGGCCGACGTGCATCGGCATCTTCCGTTCGGCGAGGCGCACCATCGCGCGGGCCAGCTTGTGGATCGCGTTGTCGTCGTGCGGCACGGAGGCGTGGCCGGGCGCGCCGCGTGCCAGCAGGTCGGCCGAGCAGCCGCCCTTCTCGGCGGTCTGGATGACGTAGTAGCGGCGCCCGTTGAGCATGACTCCGAAGCCGCCCCCCTCGTTGATCGTGTACTCGGCCTCGATCAGCTCCGGGTGGTGCGTCGCGAGGTAGGCCGCGCCGTTCGCCGGGCCGCCCATCTCCTCCGACGCCGTCGCCGCGAGGACGATGTCTCGGGCCGGCCGCTGGCCCGATCGGGCGATCGCCAGCATCGCGGCAAGCTGCACCGTCGTGGTTAGCTTCGAGTCGACGGAGCCGCGCCCCCAAACACAGCCGTCCGCGAGCTCCGCCGCGAACGGCGGATGGGTCCACTTGCCTGACTCCGCCGGGACGACGTCGAGGTGGGAGAGGAGCAGGATCGGCTTGCCCTCGCCACGCCCGCGCAGGCGCAGCACCGCGTTGCCACGGCCCGGCGCAGAATCGATCACCTGCGCCTCGAGGCCAGCCGCGCGCCCGACCTCGGCGACGTAGTCGGCGGCGGGCCGCTCAGCGCCGGGTGGGTTCGTCGTGTCGAAACGGATGAGCCGCTGAAGGTGGCCGACGGCTTCGTCTTCGATCGTCGCGAGCTGGCTGGGCGCGAGCGCCACGTCAGGCCAGCGCGGTGACGGTGATCTCGACCCGGGCCCCCGCCGGCAGCGCCGTGACGCCGACGGTCGTCCGTCCCGGCGGGTTGTGGACGAAGTACTCGGCGTATACCTTGTTCATCTCGGCGAACTCCGAGATGTCGGTCATGTAGACGAACGACTGAACGGCGCGGTCGAAGCCGGTCCCGGCCTCGGCCAAGATGTTCTTGATGTTCTCGAGCGTCTGGCGCGTCTCGGCGGCGATGCCGCCTGGCACGATCTTGCCCGTCTTCGGGTCGATGCCCTTTTCACCCGCGACGAACACGAAGCCGTTAGCGCGGATCGCCTGCGAGTACGGTCCGATCGGCGCCGCTGCCTTGTCGGTCTGGATGACCTCGGTCGCGGAGCGGGTGCTGGTCTCGGCCATTGGCTCCTCCTGAGCGGCTCTGGTGGGCCGGATGCTACCACCGGCGACAGATCCATCGGGCCGCGAACCCACGTATAGAATGGCGTCAGGCCGGTAACCGGGTGAGCGCCCGCTTGCCGATGCGAGCCGAATTTTCGCGAAGAGGAGAGGACCTATCGTGCGCAAGCTCTCGTTGCTCATCGCGGCAGGTGCCCTGGCCGTCAGCACCACAGTTGCCTCGGCAGCCAACCTCAACCTCACGTTCGGCCCCGGCCGTGACGGGACCCAGGCGGGAACGGTGACGATCACCGACAACGGCGCGGCGGGCTTCGTGGTCGACCTCAACATGACGCAGCCGAGCCCGGCCGGCGCGGGCGTCTCGCAGCCGGCCCACATCCACGTCGGCACCTGCCCGGGCGTCGGCGCGGTCGACGTCCCGCTCACCACCGTCGCGAACGGCAAGTCGACGACGACCGTCACGAACAAGACGCTCGCCGACATCCTGTCGACGCCGCATTCGATCAACGTCCACTTCTCGACCTCCGATGCCGGGCACTACAGCGCCTGCGTGAACCTACCGGTTCAGGCGGCCGCCAACGTCGCGGCCGGCGGTGCAACCCAGCTCCCGCGCACGGGCGGCTTCGACCTCGGGCTCGTCGGCGCCCTCGGCGCGAGCTTCGCTGGACTCGGCGCGCTCATCCGCCGGCGCGGCTAAGCCGCTCAGTCTCTCGTTTCGGGCGGACCCGCGACCCGGGTCCGCCCTTTTTGCGTGGCTAGAATCCCCACGCAGATGCCGCGGACGACTTCGACCGACGGCCCGCCCGTCTGGCAGCAGTACCAGCGCTTCAAGCGGCAGCACCCCGGCGCTCTGCTGCTGTTCCGGATGGGCGACTTCTACGAGACGTTCGACGCCGACGCGGAGATCGTCGCGCGCGAGCTCGACGTCGTCCTGACCGCTCGCGAGATGGGCAAAGGTCAGCGCCACCCGCTGGCCGGCATCCCCTACCACGCGCTCGACGGCCACCTCGCCCGCCTCGTCAACCGCGGCTACCGGGTCGCCATCTGCGAGCAGATCGGCGATCCGGCCACGTCGCGTGGCCTGGTCGACCGCCAGGTCGTCCGCGTCGTGACGCCGGGAACGCTCGCCGAGCCGCACCTGCTCGAGGCGAAGGCGAACAACTTCGTCGCCGCGGTCTACCTCGAACCGACCGGCGCCGGGCTTGCACACCTCGACGTCAGCACCGGCGAGTTCGTCTGCTGCCAGATCGACGCCATGCGCGCGGGCCGACGCGCCCCCGAACCAGCGTCCGAGCTCGCGCGGCGTGCTGCCGAGGAGCTTGGGCGGATCGGCCCCGCCGAGGTGCTGGTGCCGACGGACGACCCTCGCGGTGGCGTGCCCGACGGGCTCCCACCTGAGCTGCGTCGGGGCTTCCACCTGACGCCCTACGAGCGGTGGCGCTTCGGCGAGGACGTCGCGCGGGAGCGCTTGCGGGGGCACTACGGCGTCGCGACGTTGGACGGCTTCGGCTGCGGAGATCGGCCGCTCGCCGTTCGCGCCGCCGGTGCGCTGCTCCAGTACGTCGCCGACACGACGCCCGGCGCGCTGCAGACGCTCCGTCCGCTGCGAACCGCCGAGGCGAGCCGCTATATGGTGCTCGACCCCGCTACGCGCCGGAACCTCGAGCTGACCGCCGGAGGCCGTGGCCGATCGGAGGGATCGCTCCTGGGAGTGCTCGACCGGACGCGCACGGCGATGGGCGGCCGGCTGCTGCGCCACTGGCTCGCCTTCCCCCTTCTGGAGCGAGCCGCGCTCGAAGAGCGGCTCGACGCGGTCGCGTCGCTCCACGGCGCGCCGAGCGTCCGCGCCCGGCTAGCAGGCCCCCTGGCGAAAGTTGGAGACCTCGAGCGGCTGGCCGCGCGGGTGGCGCAGGGCCAGGCCACCCCGCGCGAGCTCCTGGCAGTGTCGACCGGCCTGCGGGAGCTCCCGGCGCTCGCGGAGGCGTTGGGCGAGCTAGGCGCCGGCGGCGCCTGCCTCGCGCCCGTGGCCTCCGCGCACGTCGGCGCCGCCCTCGCCGAGCTCGCCGAGCTCGTCGCCCGCGCGATCGTGCCGGACCCGCCGCCGAGCCTCGCGGCTGGCGGGGTGATCGCTCGGGGCTACGCGCCAGAGCTCGACGAGCTGATCGCCTCGACCGCCGAGGCGCGCGAGTGGATGGCGACGCTCGAGGCGCGCGAGCGCGAGCGGACCGGCCTGCGCGGGCTGAGGGTCGGCTACAACCGCGTCTTCGGCTACTACCTCGAGGTTTCGTCGGCGGCGCTGCGGCTACCGCCCACCCCGGAGATCGCCGCCCGACTCGACGGTGGCCCGCCCGTCGCGACCGTCCAGGAGTTCCTCGAACGCCAGGCTGGCTACCTCCGCAAGCAGACGCTCGTCGGCGCTGAGCGGTACATCACCCCCGAGCTTAAGGAGAAGGAGCAACTCATCGCCGAGGCGCACGAGCGGATCGTCGCGCTGGAGCGGCGGCTGTTCGAGCGGCTCTGCCAGCAGGTCGCCGCGCACCATGCGGAGTTGGCGGAGACCGCCGGTCGGATCGCCTACCTCGACGTTTGCCTCAGCCTGGCCGAGGTCGCCGCCGCCAACCGCTACGTCCGTCCCCGGCTTGACGAGGGGGACGCGATCGAGATCATCGGCGGCCGCCACCCCGTCGTCGAGCGGAGCGCGCTCGAGAACGGCTTCGTGCCGAACGACACGCGCCTATCGACCGGCGAGGAGCAGATCCTCGTCGTTACCGGCCCCAACATGGCCGGTAAGTCGACCTACCTGCGCCAGGTCGGCCTCATCGTGCTGATGGCACAGATCGGGTCGTTCGTTCCGGCCGACGAAGCGATGATCGGTCTCGTCGACCGGATCTTCACGCGGGTCGGCGCCCAGGACGACATCGCGACCGGCCAGTCGACGTTCATGGTCGAGATGGCCGAGACCGCGAACATCCTCCACCACGCGACGCGGCGATCCCTGGTCATCTTCGACGAGATCGGCCGTGGAACGTCGACCTACGACGGAATGGCGATCGCCCGCGCGATCGTCGAGCACCTCCACGACGACCCGCGACTGGGTTGTAAGACCCTCTTCGCTACCCATTACCACGAGCTAACGGAGTTGGCTCGCGCACTGCCGCGCGTTCGGAACCTGCGCGTCGACGTGCTGGAGGACGGGGATAGCGTGGTCTTCCTCCACCGCGTGGTCCCCGGCGGCGCCGACCGCTCGTACGGCATCCACGTCGCTCGGCTCGCCGGAATACCGGGCGCCGTGCTCCAGCGTGCCAGGGCCCTCCTGCGGGAGCTCGAGAGCAAGCCGCGCCGACAGCGGCTTGGCCAATCTGACAGTCCGGCCCGCGGCCTGTTCGACGGGCCCCGCGATCCATTGGTCGACGAGCTGGCCCAGCTCGATCCGGATGGTTTGACGCCTCTACAGGCGCTCAATAAGCTATACGAGCTACGCGACCGCGCCCGCCTAACACCCTAGGCAACAAGCGCCTCCTTTCGGTACATTTCCACCGATATGGAAGTCACCGTCTACTCTACCCCCACTTGACCGTGGTGCCACCGGGCGAAAGAGTTTCTTTCGCAGAGGGGTGTCCCGTTCCGGGACGTGGACGTGTCGCAGGACCACGCCGCCGCCGTCGAGATGGTTCGCCGCTCCGGCCAGCAGGGCGTGCCGGTCATCACGGTCGACGACCAGGTCGTCGTCGGCTTCGATCGGCCGCGGCTCGAGCGGCTGATCGAGGGCGCCAGAGCACGCCGGCCGGTTTTCGGGGCGGCGGTCGCCGACGCCGCGAGCTACCTCGCTAAGCGCGGGGCCGTTCCGATCTTCGGCGCGTTCGTCGGCAAGGTGTCGCCCGGCTCGCCGGCCGATCGGATCGGGCTCCAACCCGGCGACGTGATCACGCAGATCGGCCTTCGCCCGATCACGAACGCCGAGGGTGTGGAGAAGGCGATCGAGGCGATCCAGCCTGGCGCCCGCATCCCGGTGACCTGGACGCGCGGCGGTCAGCAAATCACCCGCGAGGCGGCCTTCTAGGACGCGGCCGGCGGTTATCCTCCCGGCGACAACGCCGGGAGGGCCGCCGTGCCGACAGCGCTCGTTCCCCAGTTCGTCCACGAGCCCGGCCCCAGCCTGCTCCGCGAGGCACTCGACGTCGAGTACTGGGAAGCCGACCGGCCGCCGCCGCGCGCCGAGCTCATCGCCGCGATCGCCGACGCCGACGCGCTCATGTGCCAGTCGAACTGCCGCGTCGACGCGGCGGTCATCGGGGCGGCGCCGAAGCTAAAGGTCATCTCGAACGTCGCGGTCGGGTACGACAACGTGGACGTGTCGGCCGCGACCGACCGCGGCATCGCCGTCTGCAACACGCCGGTCGCGGCGCTCCACGAGGCGACCGCCGACCTGACGTTCGCGCTCATCCTCGCGTCCGCCCGTCGGCTCGGCGAGGCTGAGCGCTACCTCCGGGCGGGCCGGTGGACGCACTGGTCGCCCCAACTGCTCGTCTCGGCCGACGTCCACGGCCGCACGCTCGGCATCGTCGGCCTCGGCCGCATCGGCCAGGCCGTCGCCCGGCGCGCCGGCGGCTTCGGCATGCGCGTCCTGTACACAAGCCGGCGGCGAAACGAGGCCGCGGAAGACGCACTGGGCGTGCGTTATGTACCGCTTGATGCCCTATTAGAGGAAGCCGATTTCGTCAGCCTGCACGTTCCGGCAACCTCCGCGACGCGAGGCCTGATCGGCGGTCGTGAGCTGCGGCTGATGAAGCCGACGGCGTTCCTGATCAACGCGGCGCGCGGGGCGGTCGTGGACCAGCGCGCCCTCTACGAGGCGCTACGGGACGGATGGATCGCCGGCGCCGGGCTGGACGTGTTCGATGGCGAGCCCATCGCTATGGACGACCCGCTGCTGACGCTCGACAACGTGGTGCTCGTTCCGCACGTCGGCGGGGCCACCCTGCCGGCCCGGCAGGCGATGGCCGAGGCGGCCGCGAGGAACCTGCTGGCGGTGCTTCGCGGCGAACGGCCCTTCTCATGCGTCAACCTGGCAAGCTGATATCTGTAAGGAGAGACGGTTGTGAACTTGAACGGTAAAGTGGCGCTCGTCACCGGCGGCGGGACAGGCCTCGGCAAAGAGATCTCGCTGCAGCTCGCACGCAAGGGGTGCCACGTCGCGGTCAACTACTCGCGGTCGGCCGCTGAGGCCGAGGAGACTGTCGGGGAGCTGAAGGCGCTCGGCGTCAAGTCGCTCGCCGTGCAAGCCGACGTCTCGAAGAAGGCCGAGGTCGACGCGATGGTCGAGCGGGTGGTCAAGGAGCTCGGCAGCCTTCAAGTGCTCATCAACAACGCCGGGACGACCGTGTTCGTGCCGTTCCAGGACCTCGACGGGATCAGCGAGGAGGACTGGGACCGCGTCATGGCTGTCAACACGAAGGGCTGCTGGCTGTGCACCAAGGCCGCCGCGCCGCACATGAAGCGCGCCGGCGAGGGCCGCGTGGTGATGACGACCTCGATCTCGGGCCTCCGGGCCGGCGGCAGCTCGATGGTCTACGCTGTCTCAAAAGCCGGCATCCAGATGCTGTCGCGCTGCCTGGCGCTGGCGCTCGCACCGGAGATCACCGTGAACACGGTCGCGCCGGGCATCATGGATACCCGCTGGGGCCTGCGCTGGGGGCAGGAGGCGCTCGACCGGATGGCCCAGGAGGCCCCGCTGAAGCGGTACCCCAGCCTGCACGACATCGCGGCCGGCGCGATCTTCCTCTGCGAGAACGACTCGATGACCGGCCAGACGCTCGTCATCGACGCCGGGCGGCACATGCCGCTTTAGATCAACCACGGCCCCAGGAACAGCAGGAGCGTCGCCAGACCCAGCAGCAGCATCTTCCAGGCGGTCCAGGCGTCGATCGACAGCGCGTACATCGCGAGGGCGCAGCCGATCGCAAGGCACGCCCAGCCGACCTGCGTCGAGTACTCGAATAGCTCGAGCGCGCGGAGCCATCCGACCGTGCGCCGCGGTGGCGGCGCTTTGCCCCGCAGCCGCGCGCTCGTCTCGTTCGTCCAGCGGATCCACCGCACGACCCGCCGCGGCCCGATCGCGATGAAGAGCACGTACACGATGACGAGGAGCTGCCAGAAGCCGATCGCCATCGCGGCTAGAGGGCCCGGACCGCGGCCTCGATCCGGCGCGTCACCACGACCGGGTCTTCGTCCCGCGCGAAGCACATCGGGTCGCCGAAACGCACCTCGACGGCGCCGCGCCGGGGCCCCGCGCCCTCCCAGAAGCCCCGCCGGACGACGTCGACCCGCACGGGCACCACGGGGACCCCCGTCTCGGTGGCGAGCAGCCCGATGCCCGCCTTGAACGGCTGCATAGGCCCGCAGACGGTCAGCCGTCCCTCCGGGAAGAGCAGCACCGACCACTCCCGGTCGAGCAGCGACTGGAGGTGGTCGATCCGCGCCGGGCCGCGGTCGCGCTGGGTAAACGGGAAGGCGTTGCCCAGGAGCTGGGCCAGGGTTCCCTTGATCGGCAGGCCGAAGTGGCGCGGCCCGAAGATGTCCTTCGTCGCCGCCGCGATGGCCAGCCGGCGCCCCCACCGACCGGGGAGTGCGACGATGATGAAGGCGTTATCGAGGTGCGCGCAGTGGTTCGCCGCGAAGATCACCGGCCGGCGTGCCGGCAGGCGCTCGGCGCCGATCGACCGCACGCTGTAGACCAGGTGCACGAACGGCGCGATGAGCGTCGCCCACAGGAGGCGGCGGGCGAAGCGCGCTGGGCGCCCGATCGGCCAGCCGTGCGCAGGCTCGCGCGCGCCGCGAGGTCGGAAGCTCGGACGGTGCCGCGCCGCGGACGGCTGGGCGGGGGCGCCATCGGGCGTTCCCACCGACCCGCCGGCATGCGCTCCTGGCGGCCGCTCCTCAGACGGCCGACCCAGGGTGCGGAGCTGATGGCTCACCCGATCTCCCCGTGGCAACTCTCGGCAAGGGCGGCGAGCTCGCGGCGCACCGCCCCCCGCCGGCAGCGGAAGTGGCTGAAGATCAGCACGTCGACGTCGAGCTGGCTCAGCCGTCCGATCGACCGGCACGCGCGGGGCATGTCCTCCGTGAAGAGGCGCGTCGGCGGTGTCAGGCGGCCGTGCTTGACCTGAAGAGCATCGCCGACGACCAGGGCGCGGCGGCTGGGGATGTACAGCGCGATCGAGCCGCGCGTATGACCCGGTACGTGGACGACCTGCACGCCTCCGAGCATCGGCAGCCAGTCGCCGTCGCGCAGCTCGCGATCGACCGGCACCGGGCGCACGCGCACGACCGGTCGGAGGACGGAGTCCAAGAACGGGTTGGGGACAAGCTGCGGCGCCTGGACGCGCCCGGTCACCCACGCCGCGTCATCCGCGTGCGCCCAGACGACGGCACCCGTGGCCGCGCGCAGCTCCGCCAGCGACCCCACGTGGTCGAGGTGGCCGTGGGTCAACACGATATGGTCCACCTCGTCCGGCCGGCGGCCCAGGCCGACGATGTAGCCGAGCACCCGTCCGGCGGAGCCCGGCGCCCCAGCGTCCACAAGGGTGAGCCGCTCCTCCTCGAACAGCAGCACCTTCGCGCCCACCGCGTCGATCGCGTGGACACCGCGAACCACTTCCAGCGCCCGACTCCTGGCCAGGATGGTATCAAGGCGCGCGGTCAAGCCACCCAGTATCGCTCGCCGCTCGCGAAGTAGGCGCGCACGGCCTGTTCCATCGCCGCCCCGTCGCCGAAGAGCGTAGCGATCTGCGAACGGTAGCGGGCGATCGCTTCGACCTTCCGTTCGAGGAGGTCCGCGGCGAGCGACACAATCGGACCCTCGTGGGCGCCCAGCTCGGCGACGCGTTTCGCCAGCGCATCCGGCTCGCGCGCCACGTACGGGAAGTCCTCGTAGAGCAACAGCCCAGGGAGCGCCGCGCTCGCGCGCAGCGCGATCTGGTGATCGACGTGGTTGCCGACGGCCATAGGCGCGCGCCAGATCGCCTCAGGGTGTAGGCGGGCCAGGTCGCTGAGCCGCGCGGCGATCTCGTCGACCAGCTTGGCGTCGCCGGGCTTGACGACGCCGAAGAGCTCATCGTCCGACCGGTATTGCTCGCCGCGGTAGATCGCGTCGAGCCAGGGCATCGGCAACCAGTCGGCGCCGAGCAGGTCGAGCGCCGCCTGCTGCTCGGCCCGGCGCTGGGCGATCGGATCGTCGGCGGCACCCCAGCGCGCATGCTGGCCGGCCGCGAACTCGGTCACCACCGCCGCGCGCCCAGGGTCGCCGGCGAACAGCGTCACGACCAGCACGGGCTCGCCGCGCGCGGCGAAGACCTGCACGCTGCCACCGCAGGAGAGCGCGACGTCGTCGAAGTGCGGCTCCACGAAGACGTGTCGGTACCTCTCGGGCATGGCGAGCGGGGATTATCCTCCGCCCGTGACCACGACGGCCGGCAAGATCCGCGTGCTCCCGCCGTCCGTCGCCGAGAAGGTGGCGGCCGGCGAGGTGATCCAGCGCCCGGGCGACGTCGTGAAGGAGCTCGTCGAGAACGCGATCGACGCGATCGCCGAGGCGAGGGCCGCGCAGCCCAGCCGAGCCAAGCAGATCGGCTCGGTCCAGGTGGAGCTGCGCGGCGGAGGGCTCGACCTGATCCGGGTCGTGGACGACGGCTGCGGCATCCCGGCCGAAGACGTCGAGGCGGCGCTCGCGAGGCATGGCACGAGCAAGATCCGCGATCTGGACGACCTCGGCCGCGTCCGTACGCTCGGCTTCCGCGGCGAGGCGCTGCCGAGCATCGGCGCCGTCGCCGAGCTGAGCGTCCTCACCCGTCCCTACGCCGCCGCCGTGGGTGCCTACGTGCTCGTGGAGGGCGGCGAGCGGCGTGGGGCCGGCCCGCGCGGCTGCCCGCCGGGCACCCAGGTGCAAGTGCGCCGCCTCTTCTTCAACCTGCCGGCCCGGCTGGCGTTCCAGCGCTCGCCGGCCGGGGAGGCGGCCCACATCGCCCACCTGGTCGGCGTCTACGTGTTGGCGTATCCCGACCTCCGGTTCCGGCTCGTGGTGGACGGCCGCCGCGCGATCGAGGCGACGGGCGGCACGCTGGCCGACGCGCTCGCCGCCGTCTACGGGCCCGAGGCGGGCGCCGCCGCGCTGCCGGTCGAGCTGGTCGACCCGGCCGGGGTCGCGGTACGCGGCGTAATCTGCCGGCCCCACCTCACCCGCGGCACCCGCGGCGACGTGACGCTCTTCGTCAACGGCCGCCCGATCGCGAACCGCAACCTGGCCCACGCCGTCGTCGACGCTTACCGCGGCTTCCTCCCGGACGGCCGCTTCCCGCTCGCCGCGCTGAACGTCGAGCTGGATCCCGCCGAGGTCGACGTCAACGTCCACCCCAGCAAGGCCGACGTCCGCTTCCGGCGCGACCGGCTCGTCTACGCGACGCTCCAGCGCGCCGTGCGCGGCGCGCTGCTCGCCCAGGCGCCAGCGCCGGTCGTGTCACGGCCGCTCGACGGCGCGGTCGCGACGCCGCGCCCCGCGCGTCCTCCGTCGGGCCGCCCCGAGCCCACCCAACGGCCGATCCCGTTTGCTGTCGAGATGAGGCCGAGGCCGCCCACCGCGGACCCGCCACAGACCGCGCCGGCGACCTCGGCAGCACCCGTCACCACCGCCGGCTCCCGCCTGCCAATCCTTCGGATCGTCGGCCAGGTGCAGGGCACCTACATCGTCTGTGAGGGCCCGGACGGCGTCTACTTCGTCGACCAGCACGCCGCCCACGAGCGCGTGCTGTACGAGCAGGTGCTCGCGCAGCGCGCCGCTGGCGGGGTCGCGCGCCAGCAGCTCCTCGAGCCGCTCGCAGTCGAGCTCGGCGGCCGTCGCCTCGCGCTGATCGAGGAGCACGCGGCCGCGCTGGCGCAGCTCGGCTTCGAGGCCGAGCCGTTCGGCGGCGCGACCGCGCTGCTGCGCGCCGTGCCGACCGGCGTCAAGAGCGGGGACAGTGCCCGCGCCCTCGCCGACGTCCTCGACGCGCTCGCCGACCCGACGCCCACCGTCGACGGGCTAGACCGCGGCGCCGCGAGGGTCGCCTGCCACGCGGCCGTCCGGGCCGGCGACCTGCTCAGCCCCGAGCTGATGCGCCAGGTGATCGAGCAGCTCGAGGAGACCGACGTCGGCAGCTTCTGCCCCCACGGCCGCCCGACCGTCGTGCGGCTTCCGGTCAGTCAGCTCGAGCGCGACTTCGGGCGGCGGTGAGCGGCGTCACTCGGCGCCCTCGCTCAGGATCCGCTCCTCGACCGCCCGGCAAATGATGTCGGGCAGCGCGTCGATCTTCGGCACGAGTGTCCCGCGCGAGCACGAAATCGGGAGGTCGTCGATCACCGGCTCGTAGGACGCTTTGAACTCGACCTCGGCCAGCCCGACGCCGAAGGCGAGCAGCCGCAGCCGCTCGCGCGGCGGCCGGACCGCGTTGCGCTCCTCGATCCCGACCAGCGCGTCGACCAACGCCGCGCGGTCGCTCGAGATGCCGTCGGTCACGATGAGGATCGTCTTGAGCCCCGGCTGGCCGCCGATGTCGGCGACCGCCTGGCTGATCGCGCGCGCTTCCTGCGTCTCGCCATGGTCGAGCGCGTACATGTCGCGGATCAAGTAGCTGAAGTCCTTGACCACGTAGTGGCTCGAGGGGTCGATCCGCATCGAGTCGTAGGCAATCTCCGAGAACGAGCGCATCACGCGCGGCGCGTCGGAGAACGCGATCACTTCGTACGGCAGCTTCAGCCGCTCGTGGATCTCGATGAACAACACCGCCGTCTCGACCACCTGATCGAACTTACGGCTCGGGTAGCCACGCTGCACGACCGACCCACTCACGTCGAGCAGGATCGCGTTCGCGAAGTCCTTGAGGCTATCCTGGCGCTGCTGCCGGACGCCCTTCAGGAAGGCGACCGCCGGGTCGATCAGCAGGTTCTCGGGCCGGTCCTCGTCGAGGTCGCCGGTGTCGCCCCGCCGGAAGCGGCGCGGCCGTCGGTACGGATCGGCAGTGCCGAAGCGGCGCAGCGTGAGAATCTGCGCCAGGCCGGGCGCGCCGCCGCGGCCGTGCACCGTCGCGTCGATCAGCGGCTCGAGTTGCCGCACCTTGCGCACGTAGTCGAACTGCTCGTAATCCGGCCCGCCGCGAGGCTTGAACCGCCGGATGCGCTGGATGACGCCACCCGCCCAGCGCGGCCCGGCGTCGAGCCCGCTCGGCCGCGGCAGCGGCTGGGCGGGCTCCCTGCCCTCTGCCTCGTCGGCGCTCCTCGGAGGCTTCGGCGCGCGCTCCTCGGTCTCCTCCGGGGGCAGGGCGCCGATCGGTGCATCTTCCCGGACGAAGAAGAACACGCCCTGGTCGCCGCCGGGGGGCTCCAGATCCTTCGTCTCGTCGGCCGCCGGCGGCATCCAGTCCTCGTCCGGCTCCTCGTCCGCCGGCGGTGGCTCGGGCTCGAGCTCGTTCGGTGGCGGCCGACGCTGCTCCTCCGCGAGCTCCTGCCGCGAGCGCTCGATAAGCTGGCCGTAGAGCGGCAGCAGCGCCGTGAGTCGCCCGGCGCATTCCGCCATGCTGTCCGCGTCGGCGGCGTGGGCCGCGTCGGGCCAGCCGCGCCGCACGGCGTCGGCCACGCGACCGTCGACGGACCGGTCGACGTCGGGCCATACACCGGCGATCCACCGCGCGATCAGACCGTCGAGGAACAGGTGGTGGCTTAGCGGACGCTCCGCGCTCCGCCGACCGCGCACGTCGTTCTTCGGGTGCAGCTCGGTGCCCTGCGCGTACAGCGACCGGAGGAAGAGCGACGCGCCGGGATAGGCACGCAGGTAGCGGTTGTTGACGCGGAAGTCGTTGACGACGTTCAGCAGAAGCACGGCGCTGCCGTGCTCGACCCGGTAGCGCGTCGCGTCGGTCGCGAATCGGTAGATCGCCTTGCCGGCCTCGGGCCCGGCGTACAGCGCCTCGGCGACTTCGTGGCAAAGCGCACCAACCGCGCGCACGCCCGACCATTCGTGTAGCAGGTGTGCCGGGTAGACGAGCGTCCCGGAGTCTGGGCCGTACGCCCACCATTCGCCCGCCACGAGACGAACCGGCTGGTCGCGGAGGAGCAGCCGCGCGATCGCCTCCAGCTCGGATGGCCGGTAATGGAGAGACTCGATCTCGGCGGCCAGCGCCTCGACGGTTGCCGCGACCGGCGGGCTACCCGACGCCACGTCTTCGCGGCCCGCAAAGATTGCTCACCGGCGGCTCACTCCACCCCGTACTGCAGCAGCACCGGCTCCAGGACTCGCCGGGCCGCGTCGCTCGCGCCTTCGAGCACGCCCGTCCGGAACCGCTGACCGAACTCGGCCGCGTCGCGGCTGGTCCGCGCGATGGCGACGAGCTCGGCGGTCGAGAGCGCCGCGCCGCGCGCCGCCTGCCGCAGTGCTTCCTGCGAGGCGCGACTGAGCCCCACGATGGAGCCAGGGTCGATCCGCCCGGTCGCGATCTGGCGGCAGTAATCGACCAGGCGCACGCAGTTCTCGAGCGCGCGTGAGCCGGCCAGCCCGGGCGCGACGAATTGGAGGATCGCGACCTCCTCCGCGATCGGCGGGTAGTCGACGGCGACGATCGCGCCGAAGCGGTTCTCGACGGCCTCGTTCAAAGGCTTCACGCCCGGGCCCTCCAGCGAACCGGTCGCGATCACCCACGCGTCAGGGTGAACCCGGAACAGCGTGCCGTCCGGCAGCGTGACGCTCGCGCCTTTATCGAACAGGCCGTTGATCAGCGAGTGCACGTCGGGGTAGGCGACGTTGTAGTCGTTCACCAGCACGGCGTCGCCGCGGTCGAGCGCCTCGAGGAATGCCTGGGTGGTCCATCGGGTCACGCCGCCGACCAGCCGACGGCTGGCGGTCAGGTCGCCCTTGGCGGTCTCGCCGGTCAGCGAGAACTCGACTAGCCGCTTGCGGTTCAGCAGCGCGAGCGTGCGGGCGAGGCTCGACTTGCCCGCGCCGGTCGGTCCGGCGAAGAACACGGGCCGGCCCATCAGCAGCGCGGCCTCGGCCAGCCGAAGCGCGCCGATCGAGCTCGCGGTCAGGCACGGCAGCGCCTCGGCGCGGGTCGGCGGCCGCCCAAGCCGCCACGGCACGTTGACGCCGTAGACGTCGCGCAGCTCCGCCTCGATCTCCTCCATGCGCCAACGGTCGCGGATCTGCCGGTTCTGGGAGTCGTAGGCGCGGAGCCGCAGCCCAAGGCCGACCCGGCCCCCGCCGTGGGGGTAAAACGGCTCGCCGACCAGCACGCGCGTGCCATCGGCCAGCCGCTTCTGGTAGCGGACCGCGTGGACCACGACCTCCTCGTGGGCGCGGCCGTTCCGAGGCCGGTGCAGGACGTGCGCGGGCGGCTGCACCTTGTCGATGGCGACCGCTTCGGCGGAGTGCACGTCCGGCCAGCGCGCGCGCAGGTCCGCCACCCGATCCGCTCCGCCGACCCGCGCGTCGGCCAGCGCCCTCCGGATCACGTCGAGCGCCCGCTCGCGGGCCTCGCGCGGCAGGGTCGTGAGGAGCGCTCGCTCGGCCACGTCGGCGAGCGGCCCGCCCGTGATCGCACTGAGCCCGGCCCAGTGGATCAATGCGCGGGTCGACAGTCGGTTGATGAGGACCGTCCCGATCTGCGCGTCCGAGCGCAGCTCCGCGGCGACGTCCGTGAGCCGTCGGGCGAGCGCGCGGTCGAGCCGCACGCCGCGCCCGCCGAACGGCTCCTGCGCGTCGAACTCCGCGACGATCGCGTCCGCCTCCTCGTCCGGCGGGATGAAGGTCATCTCGATGTAGCCGAGCCCCCGACCGAAGCGCCGCTCCATCGCGCGCCCGAGATCGAGCGTGCCGACGTAGTTGGGGTTCGCCGTGCCGATGATGCCGAAGTGGCGGTGAACTTCGACCTCCACGTTGCCCCGCTCGGTCCCGGAGACGATCAGCCGCCCGGTGTCCATCGCCTGCGAGAAGACGACGAGGATGTCGGCTGGCACCATGTTGATCTCGTTGATGAGCAGCTTTTTCCCGAGCAGCATCGCCTCGACGGCCGGGCCGGGCACGGTCACGGTGCTCTGCCCTCCCTGGCCGCGGATGACCTCGACCGAGCGGTAGAAGTCGTTCAGCGTCGTGTCGCCGCTGAACGAGAGCTCGGTGAGCGGCTGGCCGGCGAGCCAACAGTACGTCTTTGCGGTCGTGGTCTTGCCGCAGCCGGTCGGGCCGAAGAGCAGCACGAAACCGCGGTGCTCGCCTGAGCTCGTGTCGGCGGTGGCGATCCGGCGCAGGACCCGACCCATCGCCGGGGAGACGTAGCCGAACACCTCGCGCTCGCTTGGGATGGCAGCCGTGAGGTCGGCGGGCTCGACGAGCCGGTCGAGCTGGGACGCCCAGTCCGGCGGCCGTTGGCGGCGTCTGGCCAGCGGCTCGAGCCCCGGCTCGGCGCGCAGCCGACGCCGCGGGAAGCTGACGCCGTCGACCTCGAAGTGGTCGTCGTAGAGAGCCGCCCCGGGGCCGAGCGACCGTGCCACGACCTGGGTCACAATAGGCGATCTTAGCATCGGCACACGGAATGCATTCCCCATCTTGGGGCAGCGACGTCCCAAAGGAGAATGCAGTGGCGGACAAAGAAAAGGTCAAGGGCAAGCTCAACGAGGCGGTCGGCTCGGTCAAGCAGGGCATCGGCTCGGCGACGGGCGACGAGCGCCTGCAGGCGGAGGGACAGGCCCAGGAAGCGAAGGGCAAAGGCCAGGGCCTCGTCGGCGATGTCAAGGACAAAGCGCGTGAGGCGAAGGAGACCGCCAAGGGCGCCGTCGGCGCCGTAAAGGACGCCGCGCACGACGAAGAGCGGAGCCGGCGCCCTTAACCCCGCGACCTGAACAGGGTGGCGATCAAGTTGTCCACGGGTGCGTACTGATCAGTCAGGACGATCTGCGGCCCGTCGGCGACGTAAGCGTCTAGCTGATCCTGGGGAAGCTCGGCGGTGATCCCGCCGAGCTTCTTGACGTCTATGCCGTTCTCAGACCCGGCGATCACCCAAACGTTGGCGCCGCCGCTCTGCCAGGCCGGCCCGGCGGCGAGCAGCTGCACCCGTGGGAAGGCCTGGCGCATCGTGCGCAGGGCCGAACGGAGGAGCTGGCCGTCGCGGTAGAGGTCGATGACGGTCAGCAGGTACGCGCCGCCGGGCTGCAGCAGCTCGCGCACGCGGTCGTCGTACTCCTTGGTCATGATGTGGTACGGCACCGAGAGGTCGTTCACGGCGTCCTGCACGACCAGCGTGTAGCCGCCTTTGGGCGCCTGCTCCTGGACGAACTGGCGGCCATCGAGGTTGTACGTGACCACCGGCGTATCGTCCGGCAGGTCGAGGTACCGGTGCGCCACCTGCGTCACACCCGGATCGATCTCGACCACCTCGACCCCGACGCGCGGAAGTTGTGACGCCACCCAGCGCGGGTAGGTGTAGCCGCCGCCCCCGATCACAAGCACGCGCGGGTTCGCCTGGCCGTCGGTCAGGAAGCGGGTGATGTCGGCCTGGATCTGCTCGTGGACGTACCCGAGGTAGGTCGGGTCGCCTGGTTTGACGTAGGAGTGGACAAGATGGTCGAGCACGAGTGTCTTGACTGGCCCGGTGCCCGGTTGAACCGCGTCGCCGACCTTGATGCAGTAGTAATTCGTCTCGAGCGTGCAGCGCGACCGCGCCGCGTCGCGCGCCACCAGGAGCGCGATCGCACCGCCAGCCACCACGATGGCCGTGGCCAGCACGACCCGCCGCGACCAGAACCGTCCCACCACCATGCCGAGCAACAGCAGGAGGAGCGCCAGCCCGAACACCAACGTGTGCACGCCCACCGCCGACACGAGCCACCATCCGGTCGCGAAGGTGCCGACGATCGCGCCGGCCGTGGACCACGCGTACACCTCGCCGGCCACGCGGCCCGAGCGCCGAACGTCGATCACCGCTAGCCGGATCACCTGCGGCGAGATGGTGCCCAGCAGCAGGACCGGGACGAAAAACACGGCCGCGGTCTCGGCGAGGATCCGCTCGACAAGCCCCATCGACGCCCACAGGGCCCCCTCGTCGAGCAGCTCGGCGAGTCGGAGGATTAGCAGCCCGCCCAGACCGCTGACGAACAAGCTGGCGCCGAGGACCCTGCGTCCGGGCCACCGGTCGGCGATCCAGCCGCCGAGGTAGTTGCCGAGCGTGATCCCGAGCAAGACCACGCCGATGATGCCGGTCCAGCTGTAGAGCGACAGGCCGAGGTACGGCGCCAGGAGGCGGCTGGCAGCGAGCTCGACACCCATGCTCGCGAAGGAGGCGACGAACACGGTGGCCGCCGCGGCGGCGAGGGGGAGCACGACGCCGGACGATCGGGCCAAGTCGGACGGCACGCCGCGCGGACCGACGAGCTCGCTCGGCCGCCACCACTCGCCTGCCAGGCCGCCGATCGCGATCAGCGCAAGGCCCACGCCGACGACGATCGTGTTGACCGGCAAGTAGGCGGTGAGCACGAACCCGGTCGCGAAGTTGCCGACGAGCGAGCCGAGCGTGGCGCACGCGTAGACGAGGCCGACCACGCGGCCGGTGCGGCCCACCTCCGGCAGTGCGCACCTGATCGCGATCGGCGGGACCATACCGAGCACAAGGTTCGGCGGCAGGAAGATGAGGGTGGTGAGCACGAAGATCCGGCCCAGAAGTGGCAGCGCTCGGACCGGCGCCGAGCCGCCGAGGACGGCGACCAGCGGGATCGTCGCGAGCGACAGCGCTCCGCCGACCAGGAACAGCGCGCCGAGCCGCCTGGGGCTCGCGCCCCGATCGGCGTACCTCCCGCCCACGAAGTTGCCGATCGAGACCCCAGCGAGGACCACGCCGATGATCGACGTCCAGGTGTAGAGCGACACGCCGACGTACGGCGACAACATCCGCCCGGCGACCAGCTCGAGCACTAACGACGCCGCGCTCGCCACGAAGGCGAGAAAGTACGGATGAAGCGCCGATGCCGATCGCCCCTCCCGTCGGGGGGGAGCGAGCGTGAGGGCTCCTTGCTCCTGCGCGATCGCCGCCATGGCGGCACAGTATAGGAACGAGGCTGCGTGCCGACTTGTCAGTCGCCGCGGGCGACCGTACAATACGGGTAGTCTCGGAGGACGCGGGACACCGTAAGACGACGACGTCCACGGCCTGAGCCAGGTGCGGCCAGGCGGTGGGCGTTTTTGTTTCCCCCGGCAGGCTGGACCGCATCTCAAAAGCGGGGAAGAACGTATCCGGATGAGAAGCTACCTCCCACCCGGCGCAGTCGGCACCCTCTACGACCCACGCTTCGAGCACGATGCCTGTGGCGTCGGCTTCGTCGCGGACGTCGCTGGCAAGGCCAGCCATGACATCGTGGAGAAAGCGCTCGCCTCGGTCGTCAACCTGACGCACCGGGGCGCGGTCGCCGCCGACGCGAAGTCGGGGGATGGCGCTGGGATCATGACCCAGATCCCCCGCCAACTCCTACTCGCAGAGCTGGAGCGGGCCGGGGTGCGGCGGGCCGAGCCGTCGAAGCTCGGCGTGGGCATGCTCTTCCTGCCGCGGGACGCCACCGCGGCCGAGCACGTCCGAGTGATCCTCGGCGAGGAGCTCGAGCGCCAGCAGATCGAGCCGCTGGCGTGGCGGCCCGTGCCGGTGGATCCGTCGGTGCTCGGCGAGCAAGCGTTCAAGACGCAGCCGACGATTGAGCAGGTCCTCGTGCAGCCGAGGCTCCCGCTCGACGAGATGGAGTACGAGCGCCGCCTGTACCTGGCGCGCAAGGCCTCCGAGCAGCGCGCGGAAGCCGCGGGTATCCACGACTACTACGTCCCTTCGTTCTCTGCCCGCACCGTCGTCTACAAGGGGCTGTTCGTCGCGCCGCAGGTCCGCGGCTTTTACCTGGACCTCCAGAACCCCGCGTTCGCGTCGGCGCTGGCCATCTTCCACCAGCGCTACTCGACGAACACCTTCCCCAGCTGGCAGCTCGCCCAGCCCTTCCGCCGTATCGCCCACAACGGCGAGATCAACACGCTCCAGGGCAACGAGAACTGGATGCGCGCTCGGGAAGGCTCGCTCCGCTCGTCCGTCTGGGGCGATCGCGTGGCGCAGCTCAAGCCGATCATCTGGGCCGGCGGCTCCGACACCGCGAAGCTCGACGACGCCTGGGAGCTCCTCGAGCTATCCGGGCGCGACGTCGTGCACGCGGGGATGATGCTCGTGCCCGAGGCGTGGGAGAACATGCCGGACATGCCCGCCTCGCTCCGGGCGTTCTACGAATACCACGCGGCACTCACCGAGCCGTGGGACGGCCCGGCCGCGCTCGCGTTCTCCGACGGGTACACCGTCGGCGCGGCGCTCGACCGCAACGGCCTCCGCCCGGCCCGCTACAAAGTCACGGCCGACGGCCTGGTCGTGGTCGCGTCCGAGGTCGGCACGATCGATTTGCCGGACGAGGAGGTCGTCGAGAAGGGCCGGCTCGGGCCCGGCCACTTCGTCGCAGTCGACACGCGCCACCACCGCTTCCTCCACAACGACTTGATCAAGGAGGACGTCGCCAGCCGACGTCCCTATCGGGAGTGGGTGCAGCGCTACTGGCGGCTCGCCGAGCACGCCAGGCCAGCGCCGCCGGCGGCGACGCTAAACGGCACGCTCAAGACTCTCCAGGCCGCGTTCGGCTTCACGAACGAGGAGCTGAAGTTCGTGCTGGAGCCGATGGGTGTCGACGCGCGCGAGGCCACGTGGTCGATGGGTGACGATGCGCCGCTCGCCGTGCTCTCACGCAAGCCTCGACTCCTCTACCACTACTTCCGCCAGCGCTTCGCGCAAGTCACCAACCCGCCGATCGACCCGCTGCGCGAGTCGATCGTTATGTCGCTGGACGCCTACCTGGGCCGCCGGGGCTCGCTGCTCGAGGAGACGCCCGAGCACGCCGACCTCGTCCACCTCACCAGCCCGCTGCTGTTCGCGCACGAGATCGACGCGCTGCGCCACCTCGACGGGCCCGTCCACCGCGCCGTGACGCTTTCGGCCGTCTTCGACGCGTCTGGCGGCGCTGCCGCCCTCGAGCAGGCGCTCGAGGACCTGGTCGCGGCCGCGGTCCACGCCGTCGACCAGCGGAACACGATCCTGATCGTCTCCGACCGCGCGGTCGACGCCGAGCACGCGCCGATCCCGATGCTGCTCGCCGTCGGGGCCGTCCACCACGGCCTGATCCGCGCCAACCGTCGCACCGATGCCGACCTGGTCGTCGAGACGGGCGAGGCGTGGGACGTCCACCAGATCGCCTGCCTGATCGGCTACGGCGCTTCAGCCGTGCACCCGTACCTCGCGCTCGAATCGATCGCGAGGCTCGTGGAGGGGCTCGGCGTCGAGAACTTGGACGGCGAAAGAGCGCTGGCCAATTTCAAGAAGGCGGTCAGCGACGGCCTGCTGAAGATCATGTCGAAGATGGGGATCTCGACGCTCACGAGCTACCGAGGCGCCCAGATCTTCGAGGTCATCGGCCTCGACGTCGAGGTGGTAGACCGCTACTTCGCCGGTACGCCGTCGCAGGTGCGCGGCATCGGCCTGGCGGAGATCGCCCAGGACACGATCGCCCGCCACCGGGAGGCGTTTGCTCAGACCGGCGACTTCAAGCTCGCCGATTACGGCTTCTACCGCTTCCGCGGCCAGGGCGAGTACCACGACTACAACCCGCGCGTCGTCCGCGCGCTGCAGAAGGCGGCGGACAGCGGGAGCTACGACGACTACCGCGCCTACGCCGACATGGTCAACGGCCGCGAGCCGGCCGCGCTGCGCGACCTGATGCGGATCAGGAAGACGCGGCCGCCGGTTCCGATCGACGAGGTCGAGCCGGTCGAGTCGATCCGTCGTCGCTTCACGACCCAGGCCATGTCGCTCGGCGCGCTCTCGCCCGAGGCGCACTCGACCATCTCGATCGCCATGAACCGCATCGGCGGCCGCTCGAACACCGGCGAAGGGGGCGAGGACCCGATCTGGTACCGCCGACGCGGCGACGGCGACTCGGCCGACAACAAGACCAAGCAGGTCGCGTCCGGCCGCTTCGGCGTCACGACCGAGTACCTGGCGCACGCCTTCGAGCTCGAGATCAAGATGGCGCAGGGCTCGAAGCCGGGCGAGGGCGGCCAGATCCCCGGGACCAAGGTCTCAGAGCTGATCGCCCGGCTGCGGCACGCCGTCCCCGGCATCCCGCTCTACTCCCCGCCGCCCCACCACGACATCTACTCGATCGAGGATCTTGCCCAGCTCATCCACGACCTGAAGGTTGTCAACCCGCGCGCCCGCGTCGGCGTCAAGCTCGTCTCGGAGGCTGGCGTCGGAACGATCGCCGCTGGCGTCGCCAAGGCGTACGCCGACTACGTGCTGATCTCGGGCCACTCGGGCGGCACCGGCGCCTCGCCGCTGTCGTCGATCAAAGGCGCGGGCTGCCCGTGGGAGCTTGGCCTGGCGGAGACGCAGCAGGTGCTCGTGCTGAACGACCTGCGCGGGCGGATACGGGTGCGCACCGATGGCGGGCTCAAGACCGGCCGCGACGTCGTGATCGCGGCGCTGCTCGGCGCCGAGGAGTTCGGCTTCGGCACGGCCTCGGTGGTCGCGATCGGCTGCGACATGGCCCGCCAGTGCCACCTCAACACGTGCCCGACCGGCATCGCCACGCAGCGCGAAGATTTGCGCGCGAAGTTCACCGGCAGGCCCGAGCAGCTCATCAACTACCTCACCGGCGTCGCGCAGGAGGTGCGCGAGCTACTGGCCGAAATGGGCTTCCGCACGCTCGACGAGATCGTCGGGCGCAGCGACCTGCTCGAGCAGGTCGCCGACGCGGCGTCCGAACGGGCGAACCGGCTCGACCTCTCGGCGCTGCTCAAGCCGGCCGACCCGACCTTCGAGCGGCCGATCCGCTGCCTCGTCGAGCGCAACGACCGCGACGAGGTCCCTCTCGACGACGAGATTCTGCCGGAGATAGGCGACGCGATCGACCACGGCCGCCGCGTCGTCCGCGCCTACAAGGTGCGCAACTCCAACCGCACGGTCGGCACCAAGATCGCGGGCGTCATCGCGCACAAGTACGGGTCCGAGGGGCTGCCCGAGAACACGATCGAGCTGCACTTCGCCGGCGCGGCTGGCCAGAGCTTCGGCGCGTTCAACGCGCGCGGGATGCGGCTCGTGCTGCACGGCGAGGCGAACGACTACGTGGGCAAGGGCATGTCGGGCGGCGAGATCGTCGTTCGGCCGCCCGACTCGGCGCAGTTCGACTGGTCGGCCAACACGATCATGGGCAACACCGTGCTCTACGGCGCCACCGGCGGCGCGCTCTTCGCGGCGGGACGCGTCGGAGAGCGCTTCTGCGTTCGCAACTCCGGCGCGCTGGCCGTGGCCGAGGGTGCCGGCGACCACTGCTGCGAGTACATGACGGCGGGCATCGCGGTCATCCTGGGCGAGACAGGCCGCAACTTCGGCGCTGGCATGACCAACGGCGTCGCCTACGTCTACGACGAAGCCGACGTCTTCAGCCGCCGCTACAACGCCGTCGACGTCGGCATCGAGCGCGTCGAGTCTGACGACGACGCCGAGGTCGTTCGGTCGATCGTTCAGCGCCACTTCGAGGCGACCGGCAGCCGGCGGGCCCACGAGCTGCTCAGCCAGTGGGAGGCGGCGCGGAGACGCTTCTGGAAGGTCGTGCCCCACCCAGCCCGTGGCAAGCAGCAGACGACCGTGCTCGCGGTCAAGGCACAAACACCCCGCGCCGGCGTCTCGCGCTAGACTCCCACCGATAAGGGAGGCACCTCTTGCTCCAAGGAAAGCTCGTTTCGCTGCGCGGGGTCGAAAAAGAAGACCTCGAGCAGATCCGCGAGTGGCTCACCGACCCCGAGCTTCTGCACCTGCTCGGCGCCCGCCCCATGCCGCTCGGCAACGTCGAAGCCGACAAGCTGCCCGAGCTGTTCCGCCTGCGGGAGGGCCGCGTCCTGGCCATCACGTCGAAAGACAAGGGGCTCGTCGGCCTCATCGCGGTCGGCAACTTCCACGAGTTCAACCGCACCGCCCAGGTGCTGGTGCTGGTCGGCGACCGCGGCGAGTGGAACCGCGGCTACGGCACGGACGCGCTGCGCTCGGTGACGCGCTTCGTCTTCGAGGACCTGAACCTCAACTGCCTCGAGGCGCACATCCCCGAGTTCAACACGCGCGCGGTGCGGGCGTTCGCCAAGGTCGGCTTCCAGCAGGAGGGAAAGCTTCGCAGCCGACTGTTCCTGCGAGGGCGATACTGGGACGTCGTCGTCGCTAGCGCGCTGCGCGAGACCTGGAACGGCGAGCGCGCCGCCGACCCGACCGCCGCGGTCAGCCAGGCTGTCCCGCCGCCGCACTCGACACCCGAGCCGACACCGCAGCCGCCTGCCACGCCCCAGCCGGTCCAGATCGGCCAGAGCGACCAGCCGATTGCCCCACCGATCTCGCCGACCGTCTAGCCCCGGTGGTCCTGAGCGACCGCTCCATTAAGGAGCTCGTCGGCGCGGGTCGCATCGAGATCGACCCGTACGACGAGCAGCGCGTCCAGCCCTCCTCCGTCGACCTGACGCTGGGGGACCGCATCCGCGTCTTCGCGAACAACCACCGCCACGCGCTCGTGGACCTCCGGAAGCCCTCGGAGGACCTTACCGCGCTGGTCACGCTGGAGCCGGGTAAGCCGTTCATCCTGCACCCGCACGAGTTCGTGCTCGGCATCACCCACGAACGCATCGGGCTGCCCGACGACCTGGTCGGGCGGCTCGAGGGTAAGAGCTCGCTCGGCCGGCTGGGCCTGCTCATCCACTCGACGGCCGGCTTCGTCGACCCCGGCTGGCGCGGCCGCCTCACGCTCGAGCTGGCCAACATCCTCAACTTGCCGATCACGCTCTACGCCGGCATGCCGGTCGCCCAGATTTCCTTCATGCGGCTGACGACACCAGTCGACCGCCCCTACGGCTCGGCGAGCCTCGCGTCGAAGTACCAGGGCGACACAGACCCTATGCCGAGCAAGTACCACCTCAACTTCGGCGATTGAAGCGGAACCTTTCGCCGCCCCGCGGCGTCTAAAGTGGTGAGAGGTGGTCGTCGATGTGGAAGCTAGCCCTCGCGCTCCCCTTGCTGGCGCTCGTCGCGGCGTGTTCGCAGCCGGCCAACGCGCAGGTTCCCGTGCAGCCGACCGCGGTCGGTAGCTACCCGTCCGCCATCACGGTGGTGGGCGAGGGAACGGCCAAGGCCGATCCCGACGTCGCGTACGTCACGACCGGCGTTCAGACGCGCGCGAAGACTGCCAGGGACGCTCAAGACCAGAACACGCAGACGATGTCGAGCGTGCTCGCGGCGGTGAGGGCGCTGGGCGTGGCCGACGCCGACATCCGCACAGTCGGGTTGTCGCTGCAGCCGAACTACAGCTCCGGTCCGAACCAGGCCAGCCAGATCGATGGCTACACGGCGATCAACTCCGTGACGATCAGCGTCCAGGACGTCACGAAGGTCGGCGCGATCCTCGACGCCGCGGTCGGTGCGGGCGCCAACCAGAACGGCGGCGTCCAGTTCGGGCTGAAGAACGACGCGCAGGCGCGCGGGCAGGCACTCGGAGACGCGGTGCGCTCGGCGCGCACCCGAGCCGACGCGATCGCCTCCGCGGCTGGCGTCAAGATCACCGGCATCGTCTCCATCACCGACCTGTCGAGCGGCGCGACGCCCGTCCCACCACCACGCCCATTCGCCGTGAGCGGCGAGGCGGCCTCCGCCGCCGGGCCTGTACCGGTTCAGCCCGGCCAGCTCAACCTGACCGCACGCGTCCAGGTGATCTTCTCTGTCCAGTAGCGTGGCCGCGAGCTGTGACGAAGTTCACAGGCGCCGTGCGAACCGTGCGCGGCCGAGCGGCGTTATGGCAATGTACGATCCGACGGGACCACCATGGGAGAGTACGGTGCGTTCCATAGGGGCACGCACCACCGGCTGGCGGAAAGGACCTCGAGGGAAGCAGGGATGGCGGCGACGTCGAACAGGCTGTGGGTCGTCGTGATGGTGGCGGTGGTGCTGTTGGCGCCTGTGCTGTTCGACTTAACCCAACGCGGTTAGCTGCTCTTCGAGCTTCTGCGCTCGCTCGCGCGTCTCGGCTAGCCGGGACCGCTCCCGCTCGACCACGTCCGGCCGCGCCCGCTGGACGAAGCCGGTGTTCGAGAGCAGCTGCTCCAGCCGGGCGAGCTGCTGACGCGCGCCGTCGAGCTCCTCGGCGATGCGCTTCCGCTCGGCCTCGACGTCGACCATACCCACCAGCGGCAGGAAGACCTCCACGTCGCCCGCCAGGAGCTGGAGCGCCCCCCCGGGACGCTCGGGCAGCGTCGCCTCCACGCGGAGGTTGCCGAGCCCGGCCAGATGGGAGATGGTCGGCGCGTGCTCGACAAGCAGGTCACGCGCCGCCCCGGCCTGAACGATCGCGTCGATCTTCCGCGACGGCTCGACCTTGTATTCGGCGCGCGCGTTGCGGATCACCCGCACCGTCTCGACGATCTGCCCCATCGACGCCTCGGCCGAGGGGTCAGTTGCGCCCGCCTTCGGCCAGGGAGCGCCGATCAGCAGCTCGCGGCCCTGTTTCCTGCTCTCTGGCAGGTATGACCAGACCTCTTCAGTCACGAACGGCATGATCGGGTGGAGCAGCAGGAGCGCCCGCTCGAGCGCGTAGTAGAGCGTCGCGCGGACCGCTGCCCGCCGCTGCGCGTCGTCCGAGCGCAGCCCGAGCTTGGCGATCTCGATGTACCAGTCGCACAGCTCGCTCCAGACGAAGTCGTAGACGAGCCGCCCTCCCTCGCCGAACTGGTACGTCTCGAAGAGCCGCGTGACCTCGGCAACGGTCCAGTCGGCGCGGCTGCGGATCCAGCGGTCGGCCAGGCCCAGGACCTCCGTGGGCACCTCCTCCGCCTGGTCCCCGCAGGTGGTGACGACGAAGCGCGCCGCGTTCCACAGCTTGTTGGCGAAGTTGCGGGCACCCTCGATCCGCTCGAGCGAGATGCGCAGGTCGTTGCCTGGCGTCGAGCCGGTCGTGAGCGTGAAGCGCAAGGCGTCGGCCCCGTACTTCTCGATGACGTCGAGCGGGTCGTCGCCCGGCCGGTGATCGGACTTCGAGATCTTGGTTCCATCGGCGTGCCGGACCATGCCGTGCAGGTAGACGGTGTGGAACGGCACCTCACCCATGAACTCGAGGCCCATCACGATCATTCGCGACACCCAGAACGTAAGGATGTCGTAACCCGTCTCCAGCACCGAGGTCGGGTAGAAATAGCGGAGATCCTCGGTGTCGTCCGGCCAGCCCAGCGTCGAGAACGGCCAGAGCGCCGAAGAGAACCAGGTGTCGAGCACGTCCTCGTCCTGGCGCAGCGCGCCGCCGCACCTCGGGCAGGCGGTCGGATCTTCGCGCTCGACGACGACCTCCCCACACGCATCGCAGTACCAGACCGGGATGCGGTGGCCCCACCAGAGCTGACGGGAGATCACCCAATCGCGGATGTTCTCCATCCAGTTGAAGTAGTCGCGCTCCTTGCGCTGCGGAAGGATCTTGATGCGGCCATCGCGCACTGCCTGGATCGCGGGCTCGGCTAGGGGCTTCATCTTCACGAACCACTGCTCGGAGATCCGCGGCTCGAGCAGCGTGTCGCAACGGCTGCACTGCGCGACCGAGTGGACGTGGTCCTCGACCTTCTCGAGCAGGCCAAGCCGGTCGAGGTCGGCCACGATCCGCCGCCGCGCCTCGAAGCGGTCGAGCCCGGCGTAGGAACCGCCGTTGTCGTTGACCGTCGCGTCCGGGTTCATGACGTTGATCGCCGGCAGGTTCTGGCGCTGGCCGATCTCGTAGTCGGTCAGGTCGTGGGCCGGCGTCACTTTGACGGCACCCGTGCCGAACCCAGGCTCGACCGCCGCGTCGGCGACCACCGGGATCAGTCGATCCATCAGGGGCAGCCGCACCTGCCTCCCGACGAGCGCCGTGTAGCGCGTGTCGTCGGGGTGCACCGCGACACCCGTGTCGCCGAGCATCGTCTCCGGCCTCGTCGTCGCGACGACCACGTAGCGTCCGGGCTCGCCCTCGACGGGGTAGCGCACGTGCCACAGCTTGCCCGGCTGCTCGACGTGGTCCACCTCGACGTCGGAGAGCACGGTCGTACAGCGTGGGCACCAGTTGACGATGTAGGTGCCCCGGTAGATCAGGCCCTTGCGGTAGAGGCGCACGAACGCTTCGCGCACGGCGCGCGACAGGCCAGGGTCGAGCGTGAAGCGCTCGCGGGTCCAGTCGCACGAGGAGCCGAGGCGCTTGAGCTGCTCGACGATCCGTGAGCCGTACTCCTCCTTCCACTGCCAGACGCGTTCGACGAAGCGCTCGCGGCCGAGGTCGAAGCGGGTCTTGCCCTCCTTCGCCAACGCGGCCTCGACCACGTTCTGCGTCGCGATGCCGGCGTGGTCGGTGCCGGGGAGCCAGAGAGTCCGGTACCCTTGCATCCGGCGCCAGCGGATCATCAGGTCCTGGAGCGTCGCGAACATCGCCGAGCCGTGGTGGAGCGCGCCGGTGACGTTCGGCGGTGGGATGACGATGCAGAACGGCTCGACCTCGGCGCGGCCGCCGGCCGGTACGGCCGGCGTGAACACACCCGAGGTCTCCCAGCGCTCGTAGAGCCGCTGCTCGACCGCGAGGTGGTTGAACGCCCGGTCCATCGCCCGCTCGGCCGTCATCGCCATAGCGTCGTCCTCCACCGACAAAAAACGGCTTTCACCCGCCCATCGGCCGGGGAAAGCCGTCGGACCACATATGGGCCCTCAGTTAGCGACGGCTGTGTATAATGGCCGTTGCTGTCCGAATTCTAGGTAGCGCCTGAAGAGGCGTCAACCGGACCGGGTTCGATCGGCATCCCTCGCGAGCGCAAGCTCATCGTCCGCATATCCGGTGAACGTCAAGCCGGTGCGTTGGGCACCTGACGAGGTACACGCCTTGGGGAAGGCCTCTGAACGCTCTGGGACGTCATCTCCTCATCGAGCTCTACGACTGTGACGCCGCGGCGCTCGACGACCTCGATCTAGTCCGCGACACGCTCGTCGAGGCGGCCGACCGCCTCCGATCGTCCATCCTCCACGTGTGCACGCACAAGTTCGAGCCAGTCGGCGTCACGGCGGTCGTCATGATCGCCGAGTCGCACCTGTCGGTCCACACGTGGCCCGAGCACGGCTACGCTGCGATCGACATCTTCACGTGCAGCCCGACAATGCAGCCGGCCGACGTCGTCGGTTTCATCAGCGCGCGCCTCCGATCCCGCAAGGTGGAAACCGTGGAGGTCAACCGCGGCATCCTGCCGCTGGTGCGCGCGGGGAGGCCGGGGTGACGCCGCTGGCCACTGTCGATCTCTGGCCCGGCGCCCAGTACCAGCTAACAGTGCGCCGGGAGATCGTCGCCAAGCAGACACGGTTCCAGTCGCTGGCGATCTGCGACACGGAGACCTTCGGACGAGCGCTCTTCCTCGATAGGAAGATCCAGTCAGCCGAGGCCGACGAGCACATCTACCACGAGGCGCTCGTTCACCCCGCGCTGATCGCGCACGGCGACCCGAAGAGCGTCTTCATCGCCGGCGGCGGCGAGGGCGCCACCCTGCGCGAGGTGCTGCGCTTTCCCAGCGTGCGCCGTGCGCTGATGGTGGACATCGACGAGGAGGCCGTCGCCTTCGCGCGTCAGCACATGGGCGCCTGGCACCAGGGCGCGTTCGACGACCCGCGCACGGAGCTGCGCTTCGACGACGCGCGCGCGGCCCTCGAGCGCTCGGTCGAGCGGTTCGACGCCATCGTCGTGGACGTCACCGACCCCGTGTCCGGCGGTCCCTCGTACCGCCTCTTCACCGAAGAGTTCTACCAGCTGGCGGTCGAGCGTCTGAACCCAGGCGGCGTGCTGGCGCTCCAGGCCGAGTCGACGGCGCTGCCGATCGTCGAGGGGCACGCCGCGGTGGCCAAGACCGTGCGGTCGGTCTTCCCGATCGCGCGCTCCTACGCCGTCTTCGTGCCGTCGTTCGGCGAGCCGTGGGGCTTCGTCGTCGCCAGCCGCGACGTCGACCCGGCCGCGCTGCCCGACGACGAGGTCGAGCACCGCCTGCGCGAGCGCGGCCTCGCCAACCGCCACTACGACGGCGAGAGCCACCGCCACATGTTCGCGTTGACGCGCGGCGTACGCGAGGCGATCGCCGCCGCGCCGCGCACCATCACGGACGATCGGCCGCTCGTTGTCAGCTGAGCTCCGGTTCGGGCCAGGCCTCGTCGCGGCGGCCCGCGCCCTCGACACCCCCTGCCTCGTGCTCGATCAGGACTTGCTGCTCCGTGCCTACCGCGCGCTCAGGTCGGCGCTGCCCGGCGCCGAGCTCTTCTACGCTATGAAGGCGAACCCGCACGACGCGGTCGTCGCGCCGCTCGCGGCCGACGGGTGCGGCTTCGAGGTCGCGTCGACCGCGGAGCTCGAGCTCGCCGCGCGGCACGGCGTGCCGCCGGAGCGGATCATCTCCTCCAACTCTGTCAAGACGATCGACCTGCTGCGGCGGGCGCGCGCACTGGGCGTCGATCGGTTCGCGTTCGACTCCGAAGACGAGCTTCAGAAGATCGGGCGCTTCGCGCCCGGCGCGCGCGTGTACTGCCGCGTGGTCGTCGACAACAGCGGCTCCGACTGGCCGTTGTCGCGCAAGTTCGGCGTCCCGGCCGGCGACGCGGTGCCCATGCTGCTCGACGCTGCCGCCCTCGGACTGCGACCGCACGGGCTGTCCTTCCACGTCGGCTCGCAGTGCCGCGACGTGGCGAGCTGGCGTCGCGCTATCGAGACGTGCGCGGCGATCTGGCAGGACGCCGCGCGGGCGGGCCTGCGCCTCGAGGCGCTCAACCTCGGCGGCGGCTTCCCGGTCCGGCACCTGAGGGAAACGCCGAGCTGGAACGCGATCGGCACGGAGATCGGCGCGGCGGTGGCGGAGCTGCTCCCACCCGGGGTACGGCTGGTCGTCGAGCCCGGCCGCGCGATCGTCGGCGGGGCGGCGGTGCTCGTGACGAGCGTGATCGGCAAGGCACGGCGCGGCGACGAGCGCTGGATCTACCTCGACGCCGGTGTCTTCAACGGCCTCATGGAGGCGGTCGGCGGCCTCGGCTACGAGCTGCGCACCGAGCGCGATGGTCCGACGAGTCGGCAGGTCGTGGCCGGGCCGACCTGCGACTCGATGGACGTGATCGCGACCGAAGTCGAGCTGCCGGAGCTCGAGGTTGGCGACCGCGTGTACGTCATGAACGCGGGCGCGTACACGCTCAGCTACGCGTCCCGGTTCAACGGGTTCGCGCCGCCGGAGCTCCACCTGCTACCCGGTGTGGCGCTCCCGCGCTAGGCCCTGGCCGACCATCTGGGTGTAGATCTGGGTGGTCGCGATGTTGGCGTGGCCGAGCAGCTCCTGGACGTCGCGCAGGTTGGCGTTGTTGCTGAGTAGGTGGATGGCGAACGAGTGGCGGAGCGTGTGGGGCGTGATCGAGCCAGGCAGGTTGGCCGCCTTCGCGTAGCCCTTGAGGATGAGCCAGAACCCCTGGCGGGTGAGCCGCTCGCCGCGATGGTTGACGAACAGAGCCGGCGTCTCGCCGTGGCGCGTCAGGCTGGGCCGCGCGAGCGTCAGGTACTCCTCGATGACCTGGTGCGTGCGGAAGTCGAACGGGATATGCCGCTCGCGGCCTGCCTTGCCCAGGCAGCGAACGTAATCGGACGCGAGGTCGACGTCGTCCACGTCGAGCCCCATCATCTCCGACACGCGCATGCCGGTCGCGTACAGGAGGCGCAGCATCGCTGCGTCGCGCGTCGCCTCGGGGCCGGTCTTCTGGAGCGGCGCGGCCAGCAGCGCATCGACCTCCTCGGGCGCCAGCGTTCGGGGGAGCGTCTTCCCGACCTTGGGCGAGTCGAGGTTGTCGGTCGGGTCGAACTTGATCAAACCCTCGGCGTGCAGCCAGTGGAAGAACGACTTGACCGCCGCGATCTTGCGCGCCAGCGTCGCAGACGCGTAGCCCTTCTCCTTCAGCCCGTCGAGGAACCCGACCAGCCGCCCCTTGTTGACGCCGGCCCAGTTGAAGCTCTCGTCGGCGTCCTGACCGCCGGCGACGTACAGCGGGCGCCCGTTGGTGCGCAGGTAGTCGTAGAGCTGTGAGAGGTCGTTGCGGTAGGCGGCGATGGTGTTCTCGGAGCTCGACTTTTCGTTGACCAGGTACGACAGGTAGCGGTCGATTTCGCGCTGCAAGCGAGTCCCTCCGGGATGCTGGGCAGCATTCTCAGGAGAGACCCGTAAGTCGCCCGTTGGAAGCAGGCGACCGGACGTTAAGAGAGGGCGCTAGTTATCTCGACCCGCGGCTCTAGTTGTCGACGACCGGTAGGTTGCGCCGCAGGACCTCGATGCGCTCGAGCGCCAGGCCAGCGCCGATCGCGACGCACGCGAGCGGGTTGTCGGCGACGTAACAGGGCACGCCGGTTTCGAGCGTCAACAGCCGGTCGATACCGCGGAGCAGCGCGCCCCCGCCCGTCAGGATGATGCCCTTGTCGATCACATCGGAAGCGAGCTCGGGCGGCGTGAGCTCGAGGACGGACTTCGTGGCCGCTACGATCGCCGCCAGAGGCTCGGCGATCGCCTCGCGTACCTCGCTCGAGCGGACGGTGATCGTCTTCGGCAGGCCGCCGACCTGGTCGCGTCCGCGCACCTCCATCGTGAGCTCTTGCTCGAGCGGCAGCGCCGAGCCGATCTGGATCTTGACCTCCTCGGCCATGCGCTCGCCGATCATCAAGTTGTACTTGCGCTTGATGTAGGTGGCGATCGCGTCGTCCATCTTGTTGCCGGCGACGCGCACCGACCGCGCCTCGACGATGCCGTTCAGCGAGATGATCGCCGCCTCGGTCGTGCCGCCGCCGATGTCCACGACCATGTTGCCGCTCGCCACGTGGATCGGGATCTTGGCGCCGATCGCCGCCGCCAGTGGCTCCTCGATCAGCCAGGCGTTGCGCGCCCCCGCCTGGATCGTCGCGTCGTGGACCGCGCGCTGCTCGACGCTCGTGACACCGGCCGGGATGCAGATCATCACGTCTGGCTTCACCAGGCTGAAAGCGCCCACCACGCGCTTGATGAAGTACCGAAGCATCGCCTCGGTGATCACGTAGTCGGCGATGACGCCGTCGCGCATCGGCCGGACGACCGACACCGAGCCCGGCGTCCGACCGAGCATCGCTTGCGCCTCGCGGCCAACCGCCATGATCGCGTTCTCGCTGGTCGAGATCGCGACGACCGAGGGCTCCTGGAGGACGATGCCTTTGCCGCGGACGTAGACGAGCACGTTCGCCGTGCCCAGGTCGATGCCGATCTGCTTCGAGAACATTTAGGGGCGTGCTAATCCTGGGTCAAGATGCGCGCCGCGCGCCAGTCTACCACACGGCGGCCAGCAAGCCCGAGCGGGGGCTCGCCAGGCCGCCTCCTTGGTTCCTCAAGCAGGAACCGGCTCGGCCCGCGCTGCGGCGCCCATCCGCTCGATCCGGGCGCCCAGCGCCCGCAGCTTGGTGTCGAGCTGCTCGTACCCGCGGTCGACGTGGTAGATGTCCTCGATCTCGGTCGTGCCCTCGGCCGCCAGCCCGGCCACGATGAGCGCGGCCCCGGCCCGCAGGTCAGCGGCCCGCACCGTCGCCCCACGCAGCTTCGTCGGGCCGTCGATCTCGGCGGTCTGGCCGCCTGTCACACGGATCCGCGCGCCGAGCTTGCGCAGCTCCTTCACGTACCCGAGCCGGTCGTCGAACACGCGCTCGTGCACCAGGCTCGTCCCGTCGCACTGCGTGAGGAGCGTCGAGAACACCGACTGCAGGTCGGTCGGGAAACCGGGGTAGTGCAGCGCCTGGAGCTCGACAGCCTGCAGCCTGCCGGTAGCGCAGGCCCGCACCCAGGTCTCACCCTCTTCGACCATCGCGCCGACCTCGGCGAGCTTGTGGATCACCGGGTCGAGGTGCGGCACGACGACGTCTTGAACCGTGACGTCGCCGCCGGTCATCACGCCGGCCACCAGGAAGGTGCCGGCTTCGATCCGGTCCGGCAGGCAGCGGAGGTGGACGCCGTACAGCTCGCCGACACCCTCCACCTCGATGAGGCTCGTCCCAGCCCCGCGGATCTTGGCACCCATGCGGATCAGGCACTCCGCGAGCGCGGCGACCTCGGGCTCGGTCGCGGCGTGCTTGATGATCGTCCGCCCCTTGGCGAGGCTGGCGGCCATCAGCAGGTCCTCGGTGCCGGTCACGCTCGGATAGTCGAGGTAGAGCCGCGCACCCACCAGCCGGTCGGCCTGGATCCGGTACGCCTCGCCGTCGTGCTCGACGTTCGCGCCCATCGCCGCGAAGCCCTTGACGTCGACGTTGACCGGCCTCCGACCGATCGCGCACCCGCCGGGTTGTGATGCGACGCCATGCCCGGCCCGTGCCAGCAGCGGCCCCATGGCGAGGAACGACGCGCGCATCGAGCGCGCCAGCCCGGCCGGGATCTCGTACGACCGAAGCCGGCGCGCCCGGATACGCACCGAGTGCTCGAGCTCGTCGAGCTCGACCTCGGCGCCCAAGCTCTCGACGAGCTCGAGCATGTGCCGGATGTCCTCGATGAGCGGGAGGTTGTCGATAACGACGTCCTCCCGGGTCAGCAGCGCCGCGGCGATGATCGGCAGCGCGGCGTTCTTGGCGCCCGAGATCTGCACGTCGCCGCGGAGCGGGACCCCGCCTTCGATCACGAACCGATCATCGTTCACCGGTCGGGGCCCCTCCTCGTGACGTGCCTTCTGACAGTCTACCCGGCCTCGACCGCCGAGTCGGCCAGCACGCGCACCCGCGAGTGGTGGACCTCCAGGAACCCACCCGTGACCGCCACGCGCGTCTCACCGCCGCGCCGCCGCACGCGCAGCTCGCCAGCCTTCAGCAACGTGATGAGCGACGCGTGGCGCGGCAGGATGGTGATCTGGCCGTCCGCCGCCGGGGCAACGACCGAGTCGACGTCACCCTCGGAGAGCACCTGGCGCTCGGCGGTGACGATCTCGAGCTCGAGGGGCATCGACTACGCCTTCGCCAGCCGCTCGGCCTTCTCGCGCGCCTGCTCGATCGTGCCGACCATATGGAAGGCCTGCTCGGGCAGGTCGTCGTGCTTGCCGTCCAGGATCTCGCGGAAGCCGCGCACCGTCTCCATCCTCGGCACGTAGACGCCCGGTTGGCCGGTGAACGGCTCGGCGACGAACATCGGTTGCGAGAAGAAGCGCTGCATCTTGCGCGCCCGGGCGACCGTGAGACGGTCCTCCTCGGAGAGCTCTTCGACGCCGAGGATCGCGATGATGTCCTGGAGGTCCTTGTAGCGCTGCAGAACGCGTTGGACCGACCGGGCGACGTCGTAGTGCTCCTGCCCGACGATGCTGGGGTCGAGGATGCGCGAGCTTGACGCCAGCGGGTCGACCGCCGGGTAGATGCCGATCTCCGTGAGCGAGCGCTCGAGCGCCACGATCGCGTCAAGGTGTCCGAACGTCGTCGCGACGGCCGGGTCGGTGTAGTCGTCGGCCGGCACGTAGATCGCCTGCACCGACGTGACCGAGCCCTTCTTCGTCGAGGTGATGCGCTCCTGGAGCTGGCCCATCTCGGTCGCCAGCGTCGGCTGGTAGCCAACGGCCGACGGCATGCGGCCGAGCAGCGCCGACACCTCGGCGCCGGCGAGCGTGAACCGGAAGATGTTGTCGATGAAGAGGAGGACGTCGCGGCCCTCCTCGTCGCGGAAGTATTCGGCCATCGTCAGACCGGTGAGGCCGACCCGGAGCCGGACCCCAGGCGGCTCGTTCATCTGGCCGAAAACCATGACGGTCTTCGGCAGCACGCCCGACTCGCGCATCTCGTGCCAGAGGTCATTCCCCTCGCGCGAGCGCTCACCCACGCCGGCGAAGACGGAGTACCCGGAGTGCTGCTCGGCGACGTTGTGGATGAGCTCCTGGATCGTGACCGTCTTGCCGACGCCGGCTCCGCCGAAGAGCCCGACCTTGCCACCTTTGGTGAACGTGGCGATGAGGTCGATCACCTTGACGCCGGTTTCGAACACCTCGACTTCGGTCGACTGGTCGATGAACGGCGGCGGCGGCCGATGGATCGGGTACGTCTTCGGCGCCCTGACCTCGCCGACGTTGTCGATCGGCTGGCCGAGCACGTTGAAGAGCCGACCGAGGGTCGGCTCGCCCACCGGCACCGAGATCGGCCCACCCGTATCGATCGCCCGCGAGCCGCGCGCAAGACCATCCGTCGAGTCCATAGCCACGCAGCGCACCCAGTTGTTGCCTAGATGCTGCTCGACCTCGATGATGAGCTTCGAGCCGTCCGGCCGCTCGACCTCGATGGCGTTCAGCAGGTCGGGCAGGTGCTCTGGCGGGAATTCGACGTCGACGACAGCGCCGATGATCTGGACGACCTTGCCTTCGACGCGCGCAGGTGCCTCAACGCTCACGTGGCCTCTCTCCCAGCAGTATTACGCCCGACGATGTAGCGCAGAGCGTTGTACCGCAATCATTCGCTCGCGGCTCGCAGGGCCTCCGCCCCGCTCGAGATCTCGAGGATCTCCTTCGTGATGCCCGCCTGGCGGGCCTTGTTGTAGGACAGCGTCAGCGACTTCACGATGTCCTTGGCGTTTTCGGTCGCGTTGTGCATCGCGATCATCCGCGCGCTCTCTTCGCTCGCCCGCGACTCGAGCAGCGCCTGGAAGATCTGCACCTCGACGTAGCGGGGCAGCACCGCCGCCAGTACCTCGGCGGGGCTTGGCTCGAACAAGAAGTTGGCGAACCGCGCCGTGTCCTGCCCCTGCGGCGGACGGATCGGCAGCAGCTGGACGGTTTGGGGTCGCTGCTGCGAGTTGCTGATGAACTTCGTGTAGATCAGCGTGACCTCGTCGACGGTGCCGTCGCTGAACTCGTCGATCGCGATGCGAGCCGCCTCGCGGACGTCGTCCATCGTCGGCCGGTTCGGCACCGGCGTGAACTCGGCGATGACGTTCCGGTTGCGCCGGTGCAGCCAGTCACGCCCGCGCCGCCCGATCGCGACGATGCGAGGGTTGTGCTCGGCCGCGAAGTTGACCCCGGCGCGGAGCACGTTCCCCACCATCGCGCCGGCCAGCCCGCGGTCCGGTGTGATGAACACCAGCATCCGATCCTCGACCGGCCGGCTCAGCAGGAGCGGGTGCGGCTGGTCGTCACCGCCGCCGCTGGTCGCCAACGTGCTCACCAGCGCGGCGAGCTGCTCCGCGTACGGCCGACTGGCGAGCACGGCAGACTGGGCGTGGCGCAGCCGCGCGGCCGCCACCATCTCGAGCGCCTTGGTGATCTGTGAGGTGTTCCGGACGGAGCGAATCCGCCGGCGGATTTCGCGCGCGGACGGCATCTAGTACGGCACGCTCTGCTTGAACTCGTCGAGCGCGGCGCGGAGCTGAGCGGTCGTCTCGTCGGTGAGCTGTTTCTCGTCGCGGATCTTAGCGAGCAGCTCGGGGTGGTTCGAGTCCATGAAGGGGTGGAAGGCCGCCTCGAACGCCTGCACCTTCTCCACGGGGACGTCGTCGAGGTAGCCGTTGGTGACGGCGAAGATGATCGCGACCTGCTTCTCCATCGGCAGCGGCTGGTACTGTGGCTGCTTGAAGACCTCGGTGATGCGCGCACCGCGGTCGAGCTGCCGACGTGTCGCCGCGTCCAGGTCGGACCCGAACTGCGCGAACGCGGCGAGCTCGCGGTACTGCGCGTACTCCAGCCGCAGGCGACCGGCGACCTGCTTCATCGCACGCACCTGCGCCGAGCCGCCCACGCGCGACACCGACAGACCGACGTTCATCGCCGGCCGGATGCCGGCGTAGAAGAGGTCGGACTCCAGGTACACCTGGCCGTCGGTGATCGAGATGACGTTCGTCGGGATGTACGCCGAGACGTCGTTAGCCTGCGTCTCGATGATCGGAAGCGCCGTGAGCGAGCCGCCGCCGTTCTCCTTGTTCAGCTTGCAAGCGCGCTCGAGCAGGCGGGAGTGCAGGTAGAAGACGTCGCCCGGGTACGCCTCGCGGCCCGGAGGGCGGCGCAGCAGCAGGGACATCTGCCGGTAGGCCCAGGCGTGCTTGGTGAGGTCGTCGTACACGATCAACGCGTCGCGCCCTGCGTCGAGGAAGTATTCGGCCATCGCGCAGCCCGAGTACGGCGCCAAGTACTGCAGCGCGGCGGCGTCGGTGGCGTTCGCGACGACGACGATCGTGTTGTCGAGCTTCCCGAAGCGCTCGAGCGTCGCCACGGTCTGGGCCACCTTGGCGGCCTTTTGGCCGACGGCGACGTACACGCAGACGACGTCGCCCTTCTCCTGGTTCAAGATGGTGTCGAGCACCACAGCGCTCTTGCCGGTCTGGCGGTCGCCGATGATCAGCTCCCGCTGGCCGCGGCCGATGGCCGTCATCGAGTCGATCGGCTTGATGCCGGTGTAGAGCGGCACGTTCACCGACTGACGGGTGACGACGTTCGGCGCGATGCGCTCCACCGGTCGACGCTCCGTGCCGACGATCGGTCCCTTGCCGTCGATCGGTTCGCCGAGCGCGTTCACGACGCGGCCGATCAGCGCCTCGCCGACCGGCACGTCGACGACGCGGCCGGTCGAACGGACCTCGTCGCCTTCCTTGATGCCCGTCTCGTCGCCCAGCAGCACCGCGCCGACGGTGTCCTCTTCCAGGTTCAACGCCAGGCCGAAGATGTTGCCGGGGAACTCCAGCAGCTCGCCGGACAGAGCGGCCGACAGGCCGTAGATCTGGGCCACGCCGTCGTGGACTTCGATCACCGTCCCGACGTTCGTCGTCGTGACGGTCTGACCGAAGTGCTGGATCTGGTCCTTGATGATGTTCGTGATCTCTTCAGCCCGTACGGCCATCGTCCCTCCGGAAGGTGCGCCGAAGCGCCCTAGACAAGCTGCCGGCGCAGCGCGGCGAGGCTCTCGGCCACGCTGCCGTTGATTAGTCTATCGCCCACCCTCGCGACGACACCGCCGATGATCGAGGGATCGACCTGCCGCTCGAGGATTACCCTGCGGCCAACCAGCCTCGCGAGCAGCGCCGCGATGCGGTCGGCCTCCGCGTCGGAGATCGGCACGGCGGTCGTCACTGTCGCCTCGGCGACCCCCTGATGCTCGAGCATCATCGCACGAAACTCGCGCACGACGGCGCCGAGCAAGTCGATCCGCCCACGCTCGATCAGCACGTAGACGAAGTTGCGCCGCAGCGGATCGAGGCCGCTGAGCGCACGGTCGACCAGCTCGCGCTTCCGCTCGAACGAAAGCTTCGGCGAGACGAGCACGGGCCGGACCGCCGGGTCCTCGATCGCCGCCTGGATCGCCTGGAGGTCGCTCAGCCAGCTCTCGAGCGGCTCGTCGCGCTCGAGCGCTAGCTCGAACAGCGCCCGCGCGTAGCGCCTGGCGACCGATTCCGCTGCCATTCACACCTCTACCCGGCGGTGGGTCTTCCTCGGAAGACTCACCGCACCCTGCCGGAGCCCGACTCTGCCTCTTGAAGGACGCGCTCGATCAGATCGACGTGCTGCTTCGCGTCCAGGTCGCGCTGGACGACCCGGCTCGCCGCCAGGATCGCGAGCTCCGCCACTTGCTGGCGGAGCTGCGCCTGGGCTTGCTCGGTCTCACGCTGGATCTGCTCGCGCGCCCGTGCCAGGAAGGCCTCCGCGTCGCGGCTCGCCTTCTCGTGCGCCTCGGCCTGGATGCGCTGGGCGATCTGGTTGGCGTTGGCGACCACCTGCTGGCCCTCGCGGCGCGCCTCGGCCAGGCGCTCCTGGAACTGCTGCTCCATGCGCTCGGCGTCACGCTGGATCTGCTCGGCCTTCTCCATGCTCTCGCGGATCCGGTTCGCGCGCGCGTCGAGCATACCGACGACGCGCGGGAACAGGAACTTCCAGAGGATGAAGAGCAGGACCAGGAAGTTGATGAGCTGCGCGAGCAGCCCCGTCCCGTTGATGCCGAGAGCTTCCACCGACCGTTCCCGTTCCTAGGCGACGAACTTGATGATCAGCGCCACCACCAGCGCGTAGATCGCGATGGCCTCGGCGAACGCGATCGCCAAGATCAGGTTACCGCGGACGGCTGGCTCGGCCTCCGGGTTGCGGCCGAGAGCCTGCATCGCGCCCGAGCCGAGGATGCCGATGCCGAGGCCCGGCCCGATCGCGCCAAGCCCGATGGCCAGCGCCGCGGCGAGAAGACGAACACCTGCGTCGGTCATTGGATCGGAATCTCCTACCTAGTGGTGTGAGGCCTCGGCCCCGTGCGCGACGTCGCCATGCTCGTGGGCCGTCGTGGCCAACGTCATGAAAACGAGCGTCAGCACCGCGAACACGAACGCCTGAATGAACCCGACGAAGAGCTCGAGCCCGTAGAACGGCAGCGCCGCCAGCCAGGGCACGAGGAACACGATCACCGCCAGCAGCACCTCGCCGGCGAAAATGTTGCCGAAGAGCCGGAAGGTGAACGACACGATCTTGGCGAACTCGGCGATCAGCTCGAGCAGGCCGACGTAGATCCCGATCGGCCCACCACGGAAGTTGAAGAACTTCTCGACGTAGCCGCCACCGAGCTCTTTAAGCCCAAAAATCTGCGTCGCGACCACCGACGTGAGCGCGATCGCGAGCGTCGTGTTCAGATCGGTCGTCGCCGCGCGCAGCAGCGGAACGAACTCGGTCTCGCCCTCCGGCGTCGTCTCGCGGAAACCGATCGATCCGAAGCCCGGCAGCAGCCCCATCCAGTTCGACAGGATCACGAAAAAGAATATCGTCCCGACGATCGGGAAGAACTGGCGGCCCTTGCGAACTCCCGCCACGCTCTCGCAGAGGCCGAGGATCGCCTCGGTCGCGTACTCGACGAAGTTCTGTAGCCCGCTCGGCACCATCTGCGCGTTGCTCGTCGCCGCGTAAAAGACGACGATCAGCACGACGGTCGAGATCCACCCGGCCAGGATCGAGTTGGTGACCGTGAACCCGCCGATGTGGCCGATCGGCTCGGCGGCGAGCTGGATGTGCGCCAGGGGGACCGGCGCGAGCAACGCGCCGGCGATGATCGCCGCGACCACGACGACCGCGATGAGCAGGCCCTTCACGTCAACCCTTTCGTGTTTCCCGCATACCCAGCGACGCGCTGATCGTGCGGTAGACGAGCACCATCGCCAGGTTGGCAGCTACGACCGAACACACAAGCGTCAGGAACGGCCGCGTGCCCAGATGGCCGTCCAGGACGACGCCCGCGGCGAGCGCCCCGATCAGCACCGCAGCGACGACCATGCACAGGCCCACGGTGCCGGACCTGCTCAACGTCGTCGTTGGGGGCGTCATTCAGGCGCCGCTCGGCGCGGGCGCGAGTATAGACACGATCAAATCGCTCCGCAAAAGGGGCGTGCTCCGGGGCATCGCACCATTCTCGCACGACCGACGCCATCGCGCCGGCGTTCTCTTGTCCTGCTGTCAGGTCACCGATAAACTCTGCGTATCTTCGAACGAGAACGCCCCTCCAGAACAGAGATGGGAGCAGGTGCGTTCGCCGCGGTGCGCGCCGGTCGGATCGGGCCCAGCCCACGACGTCGAGGCTCGCTAGGCACCGCCGTGCCACGTAGAAAGGAACCGGCACCATGCCCGAGCAAGAGGGCGGTTACGTCGCCCTATTCATCGACTGGGACAACTTAGCGATCTCGACCGCCGCCGACCACGGCGGCGCGCCGCCCGACCTCCGCCGCATCGTCCAGGTCGCGCAGAGCTACGGCACCTTGCTGATCGCGCGCGCCTACGCCGAATGGGGCGTTACGAGCGAGCGGCTGAACGTCTACCGCGCCGGCGTGGAGCCGGTCTACGCACCGACCTTCCGCTTCTCCGAAGACGGCCCCGGGCGGCCGGCTGGCGGCAAGAGCCTTGCCGACCCCTGCCTCGTCTCCGACTGCATCGACATGCTGCACCTCCATCCGCAGCTCACCACGCTCGTGCTGGTGTCGGGCGACAAAGACCTGATCCCTATCGTTCGTCTGGCGCAGATGCGCGGCAAGAAGGTCGTGGTGATCGGTCCCGACCTCGTCGCGGCGGTCCTGAAGGACATGGCCGACGAGTACATCGCCTACCGCTCGCTGCTCGGCGGCGACGCGGCGCGCAGCGCCATCGTGCGCGCCGAGGCGGCCGAGCTCGGCCGGCGGCGGCGCCGCCGTGGCGGCCGCGGCCGGGGCGGCGCCGCCGCCGAGGGCGACGCGGAGACGCCGGAGCAACGAGCGGAGCCGAAGGCGCCGGGCCTGCCGCCGGCGCCGGGCCTGCCGCGTCCCCTGCACCGGGAGCGGCGGCCGTTCGCCGACCGTGCCGCCTTGCCGCGCCCTGAGCCGCCTGCCGAGCCGGTTGAGGAGGTACCGACACCACCGGCGCTCGGGGAGCCGACGCGGGTCGAGCCGCGCGTCGAGCCAATGCCGGAGCGGGCCGAGGTGCCGCCACCACCGGACCGGCCGGCGCCGGCCGAGGGCCCGGGGAGCCAGGCGTCGCCCGAGGAGCTGAGCGAGCTGTACGCCACCATCCAGACGATCCTGCGTGAGCGCACCAACGCGGGGCGGCCGCGGCTACGCGCCACGAACCTGAAGGACCACCTCATCGCGCGCAAGCCCGGCTTCAACGAGCGAAAGTACGGCTTCAGCAGCTTCCGGGACCTGCTGGCCGCGGCGCGTGCGGCCAGCGTCCTGCAGATCACCGACGTCGGTCAGGTGCAGTGGATCTCGCTGCCGGACGTCCAGCCCGAGTCGGGCGGAACGCAGCCGGCGCCGCCTGCCCAAGCGCCAGCGCCGCCGGCCACGGAGCGGGCGCCGGCCATCGAGCTGGCCGAGGCGCTCCAGGCGATCGTCGAGATGCAGCACCACACGAAGCTGCTGACTCCGACGTACGTGACGAGCACGCTGAGCAACCTCATCAACGCCCGCAGCCCCGGCTATGGATCCGAGGACGCCCAGCGGCTCGTCGAGGCGCTGACCCGCTCGGGCGCCATCCGTGTCGACACCGAGCCCCAGGAGGTCGAGGTCGACGGCGCCAAGCACCGCGTCCGGCTGGTCCATCTGGTCGAGGAGAACCCAGAAGTGCAGCGGGCCGAGCAGGCCCGGCAGCAGCGCAACGGCGCGTCCGCGACCCGCGAAGGCTCCGCCGAGGTGACCGAGGCCGCGCCCGAGCCCGCCGCGAATGGACGGAACTCAAGCCGGCGCTCGCGGCGCGGTCGCGGCGGATCCAAGAAGGGTGCGGGGGACGAGGCCGGCGAGGCGGTCGCGGCCGAGCCGCCCGCCGCTGAGCCGACGGCGGAGAGCCCGCTCGACCAGGTCTTCGCCACGCTGGTCGATGCGGTCCGCGCAAGCATCCCGCCCGGCCGCGACACCGCCGGCGCTGCCGGCGTCAAGTCGCGCCTGTCCGCCGCGCTGCCGTCGTTCGACGAAAAGCAGCTGGGCTTTTCGAAGTTCAAGGACTTCCTGCTCGCCGCCGAGAAAGCCGGCAAGGTCCGCGTCGAGACGAGCGGCGCCGCGACGCGGGTCGGGCTACCCGGCTAACGTGGTGGCCGAAGCGGCGCGCGAGGCGACGGCCACGCACGAGGCCGTCGCCATAGTCGACTTCGGGTCGCAGTACAGCCAGCTCATCGCGCGGCGGGTCCGCGAGCAGAACGTCTACTGCGAGCTGATCCCGCCGGACGCCACCGCCGACGAGGTGGCGCGGCTCGACCCGAAGGCGTTCATCCTGTCCGGGGGTCCGGCCTCTGTCTACGAGCCGGGCGCGCCGCGGGCACCCGACTACGTCTTCGCGTCGGGCAGGCCTGTGCTGGCGATCTGCTACGGGATGCAGCTCGTCGCGCACCAGCTCGGCGGGCGGGTCAGCCCGGCGGCGAAGCGCGAGTTCGGGCAGGCCGAGGTCGAGCGGGTCGACGGCGCCCTCATCTTCGACGGCCTGCCCGAGAGCTTTCCGGTCTGGATGAGCCACGCCGACCACGTCGAACAGCTCCCACCCGGCTTCCGCGCGCTCGCGCGCAGCCGCAACTCGCCGTACGCCGCGATGGGCAACGACCGCATCGTCGCGCTCCAGTTCCATCCAGAGGTGGTCCACACGCCGCTCGGCGGCGAGATCCTGCGCAATTTCCTGTTCAAAGTCGCCGGGCTGCGCGGCGAATGGACGCCGGCCGCGTTCGTGGACGAGGCCGTCGAGCGCATCCGCGCCCAGGTGGGCGACGGGCGTGCGATCTGCGGCCTATCGGGCGGCGTCGATTCGGCCGTCGCCGCGGCGCTGACGCACCGCGCGATCGGAGACCGGCTCACCTGCGTCTTCGTGGACCATGGGCTTCTCCGCAAAGGCGAGCGAGACCAGGTCGTCGAGACTTTCCGCGACCGGCTCGGCTTCAACCTCGTCGCGGTCGACGCCGCGAGCCGCTTCCTGGAACGGCTGGCCGGCGTCGAGGACCCGGAGGAGAAGCGGCGCCGCATCGGCCACGAGTTCGTGCGGGTGTTCGAGCACGAAGCGCAGCGGCTGACCGCGACCGTGGGCCAGTTCGACTTCCTGGTACAGGGCACGCTCTATCCCGACGTCATCGAGAGCGCGACGAAGCACAAGACGGCGCAGACGATCAAGACGCACCACAACGTCGGCGGCTTGCCCGAGCAGATGGAGTTCGACCTGGTCGAGCCGCTCCGCCACGTCTTCAAGGACGAGGTGCGGCGCATCGGCCTGGAGCTCGGCCTGCCGGAGGACGTCGTGTGGCGCCACCCGTTCCCGGGTCCCGGCCTCGCCATTCGCATCCTCGGGGAGGTCACGCGCGAACGCGTCCGGACGCTGCAGGAAGCCGACGCGATCTTCGTCGAGGAGCTGCGGGCGGCCGGCCTGTACCGCGCGTGCGCCCAGGCGCTCGCAGTGCTGACCCCGCTCCGCACGGTCGGCGTCATGGGGGACGGCCGCACCTATTCCAACGTGGTGGCCTTGCGCGCGGTCACGACCGAGGACTTCATGACCGCCGACTGGGCGCGCCTCCCGTACGACCTGCTGGGGCGCGTCTCGTCCCGCATCGTGAACGAGGTCGCTGACATCAACCGCGTCGTCTACGACATCTCGAGCAAGCCGCCGGCGACGATCGAGTGGGAGTGACCTAGCCGTGCGCGTTCTCGTGATCGGCTCGGGGGGGCGGGAGCACGCGCTCTGCTGGAAGATTGCGCAGAGCCCGCGGTGCGACGCGCTCTTCTGCGCGCCAGGGAACGGCGGCACGGCCGCGATCGCCGAGCCCGTGCTGGCCGACGACCTGCCCGCGTGGGCCGCCGACAACGGCATCGACCTCGCGGTCGTCGGTCCGGACGACCCGCTCGCGGCCGGCCTCGTCGATCGGTTCCAGGCCCGCGGCGTCCGCGCCTTCGGCCCGACGCGCGCAGCGGCCGAGATCGAGTGGAGCAAAAGCTGGGCGAAGCAGTTCGCCGCCGACCACGGCATCCCGACGGCGCGCTGGGCCGCCTTCGTCGACGCCGACGCCGCGCACGCGTACGTCGACGCACATCCGCCGGGCCTGGCGGTCAAGGCCGACGGCCTGGCGCTTGGCAAAGGCGTCACCGTCTGCGCCACGCGCGAGGAGGCGCACCAAGCCGTCGACGCGTTGATGCGCGACCGCGTCCTCGGCGCGGCCGGGGCGCGCGTGGTGATCGAGGAGCGGCTGACCGGCCGCGAGGTGTCGGCGATCGCCGTCTGCGACGGCCGCGCATACCGGATGCTGCCTTTCGCCTGCGACCACAAAGCGGCTTACGATGGCGACCGCGGTCCCAACACCGGCGGTATGGGCGCTTACTCCCCCGCGCCCTGGGTCTCGGGCGCACTGGCGGACGAGATCGCGCGGCGGATGATCGCGCCGGCCGTGCGCGGCCTGGCCGCGATCGGCCGTCCGTTCGTCGGATTCCTTTACTGCGGGCTGATGGTCACGCCGGCGGGGCCGCGCGTGATCGAGTTCAACGCGCGGATGGGCGACCCCGAGGCGCAGGCGATCTTGCCGCGACTCGACTTCGACCTGCTCGAGGTGCTCGACCTCGCGGTCGACGGTCGGCTCTCCGAGGCCCCCGATCGGCTGCCGATCTCGCCGTGGGCCTGCTGCTGCGTCGTGCTGGCGTCGAGGAACTACCCGGCTTCGTCCCCGACCGGGCTGCCGATAGAAGGGCTCGACCGCGTCGAGCCAGCCGTGCACGTCTTCCACGCCGGAACGCGGCGGGAGGGCGAGCAGCTCGTGACGGCCGGGGGTCGGGTGCTCGGCATATCGGCGGTGGGTCCGACCGTGGAGGCCGCGCGTGAACGCGCCTACGCGAACGCGGCGCGCGTCCGGTTCGAGGGCGTTCGCTACCGACGCGACATCGGGGCCGCGGCCGTGCCGACGGCTGCTCGGTGAAGCTCCTGCACCGCGGGAAAGTCCGCGACGTCTACGAGCTCGACGGCGACCGGCTCGTGCTGGTGGCGAGCGATCGGATCTCGGCGTTCGACGTCGTGCTGCCGACGCCGATCCCCGGGAAGGGGATCGTCTTGACCCAGTTGTCCGCGTTCTGGTTCGAGCTCACGCGCCACCTGATCGATAACCACCTCATCTCCGTCGAGGGACGGTCGATGGTCTGCCGCAAGGCGAAGCGGCTCGACGTCGAGTGCGTCGTGCGGGGGTACCTGGCCGGCTCGGCCTGGGCCGAGTACCGACGCGCCGGGACGGTTGGAGGGCAGCCCGCGCCCGCCGGACTGAGCGAGAGCGCCGAGCTCCCCGAGCCGCTCTTCACGCCGACGACCAAGGCGGAGGCCGGCCACGACCAGCCGATGTCCTACGCTGAGGTCGAATCCGCGATCGGCGCCAGGCTCGCCGCGCAGGTGCGGGAGTCGACGCTCGCGGTCTACGGCTGGGCACGGGCCTACGCGCGCGAACGGGGGATCATCATCGCCGACACGAAGCTCGAGTTCGGCCTTGTCGACGGCCGCCTCATCTTGATCGACGAGCTGCTGACGCCCGACTCATCTCGCTTCTGGCCGGCCGCCGAGTACCAGCCGGGAGGACCGCAGCCAAGCTTCGACAAGCAGTACGTCCGCGACTACCTCGAGGCGACGGGGTGGGACAAGACGGCACCCGGCCCCGAGCTGCCACCTGATGTGGTCGCGAAGACCGGCGAGAAATACCGCGAGGCCTACCGACGGTTGGTGGGCCGCGAGCTGGAGCTCTGACCGATGTGGCTGGCGCGCGTGTACGTCACGCTGAAACCGACCGTGAACGACCCGCAGGGCCTGGCGATCCGCGGCGGGCTGCTGCACCTCGGCTTCGACACGCTCGAGTCGGTGCGGGCTGGCAAATACCTGGAGTTGCGGATGACGGACCAGGATCGGGCGGACGCCGAGCGGAAGGTCGACCAGATGTGCCGGCAGCTCCTCGCCAACCCGGTGATCGAGGAGTACCGCTACGAGGTCGAGCCCCTGTCGACCACGCCCTTGGTCGAGGGGACCTGATCGCCTAGCCGCGGGTCGAGCCGCGTCGCCCCATCCAGCGCCCGACCGAGCGCCTTGAACAGCGCCTCGACTTTGTGGTGGCCATTCACGCCGGCCAGCACCGCCGCGTGGAGGTTCAAGCGCGCCTCGATCGCGAACGACTCGAGGAAGTGCCGGAACATGTCGCCGTCGATCCCGCCGATCCACGTGCGCTCGAGCGGTGCGTCGACGACCGCGTAGCCGCGCCCGCCGCAGTCGATCACGACGCGCGCCAGCGCCTCGTCGAGCGGGACGTAGGCGTGGGCCGTGCGCACGATGCCGCGCCGCTCGCCAAGCGCCTCGTTCACGGCGCGCCCGAGCGCGATGGCCACGTCCTCGACCGTGTGGTGCGCCTCGACCGCCAGGTCGCCCTTCGCCTCGACGTTCAGGTCGAAGAGCCCGTGCCGCGCGAACGCGTCGAGCACGTGGTCGAAAAACGGCAGACCGGTCGACACCTCGGCCTGACCGGTGCCGTCGAGCTTGAGCGTCAGCCGGATCCGCGTCTCGCGCGTGTCGCGAGCGACGGTCGCGGCGCGTGGGTCAGGCACGCGGGGCAATCCTTTCCAGCCGGTGCTCGACGGCCGCGGCGTGCGCGGGCAGCCCTTCGGCGCGCGCCAGCGTCGCCGCCGGCGGGCCGAGGCGGTTCACGCCGTCCACGCCGATCGCGAACACGCTCGTGACTTTGAGGAAGTCGTTGGTCGTCAGGGGCGAGGAGAAGCGGGCTGTGCCGCCGGTCGGCATGACGTGGCTGGGTCCCGCCGTGTAGTCGCCGACCGCCTCGAGCGACGTCTCGCCGACGAACACGCCGCCGGCGTTCTTAACCTTGGCCATCGCCGCCCACGGGTCCCGCACGAGCAGGCACAGGTGCTCGGGGGCGTACTCGTTGGCCAGCTCGAGCGCGACGTCGACGGAGCCCGTGACGACGATCCCGCCGCGGCTCGCCAGGGAAGCGCGCGCGACGTCCGGCTTCGGAAGCCGCGCCAGCTGGCGCTCGACCTGCGCGCCGACCAACTTGGCGACCTGCTCGCTGGTGGCGAGCAGGATGGCGCTGGCGAGGGGGTCGTGCTCCGCCTGGGCGAGCATGTCGGCCGCCGCCGCGCCTGGATCGGCCGACTCGTCGGCGATCAGCATCGTCTCGGTCGGCCCGGCGATCGCGTCGACGCCCACGACGCCGTAGACGCGCCGCTTGGCGAGCGCGACGAAGATGTTGCCCGGACCGACGATCTTGTCAACGCGGGGCACTGACTCGGTGCCGAACGCCATCGCCGCGATCGCCTGCGCCCCCCCGAGCTTGAAGACGCGGTCGACCCCGGCCAGGTCGGCCGCGACCAACATCGTGGGGTGCGCCGTCCCGTCCGGGCGTGGCGGCGTGCACATCACAACGCTCGAGCAGCCGGCGACGCGGGCCGGCACCGCGGCCATCACGACCGTGGACGGGTAAGCAGCGCGGCCACCCGGTGCGTGCAGGCCGATTCGCTCGATCGGCGTAACCCGTTGGCCGATCGCCCCATCGGGGCCAAAGTCGAGCCAAGACCGCGGCAGGTGCCGCTGGTGGAAGGTTCTGACCTGCTGGATCGCCAGCCGCAGCGCGTCGACGACTTCGTCTGGCACGGCGCGGTACGCGGCTTCGACCTCCGCGCGCTCGACCTCGAAGCTCGCGAGGATCGCGCGGTCGAGCCTCGCCGTTACCTCGCGCAGCGCGGCGTCGCCGCGGGCGCGCACGTCGGCCAGGATGCGCTCGACCACCTGGTCCGGCGCGAGCCGCTCGCCCCAGACCCGCTCGCTCTGGTCGAGCAGTTCCGGCGTCACCTCGACGTCCTGGACGAGCCCCCGACGCAGCAGCGACCGCCGCGCCTCGGCCAGGTCGGCCACGATCCGAACGGACACGGCCGGGAATCCTAGCACGCGACCTCGGCGGCCCTAGAATTCGAGCCGTGACGGAGACACCCAAGAAGCCATCCGCCCCGCCGCGCGTCCTACAAGGCATGCGCGACTTCCTCCCCGAGCGCATGCTGCTGCGCCAGTGGGTGATCGGCGAGCTCCGCACCGTCTTCGAGAGCTTCGGCTTCGAGCCGCTCGACACGCCGGCCGTCGAGTACGCCGAGACACTGAAAGGCAAGTACGGCGAGGAAGCCGACAAGCTGATCTATGAGTTCGAAGACCGCGGCGACCGGCGCGTCGGCCTGCGCTACGACCTGACCGTGCCGCTGGCCCGCGTCGCCGCGACGTACCCAGACCTCCCGAAGCCGTTCAAGCGCTACCAGATCGCGCCGGTTTGGCGGGCCGAGCGTCCGCAGAAGGGGCGCTACCGCGAGTTTTGGCAGTGCGACGTCGACACCGTCGGGTCGACCTCGCCGCTCGCCGACGCCGAGCTCGTGATGGTCGTCACCTCGGTGCTCGACCGCCTCGGCTTCGCCAACTACACGGTGCGGATCAACAACCGGAAGATCCTTGGCGCCCTCGCCGAGGGCCTCGGCGTCCGCGGCGAGGCCGCGCTCGCGCTGTTCCGCTCGCTCGACAAGCTCGACAAGATCGGCGCCGCTGGCGTCCGCGCCGAGCTTGTCCAGCGCGGCCTGTCAGAGGCGACCGCCGACCGGCTGTTCGAGCTCGTCGAGACGTCCGGCTCGAACGAGGAGACCCTCGCCGGCCTGCGCCGGCGGTTCCAGGATGCTCCGCGAGCGATCGAGGGGGTCGCGGAGCTCGAGGCGATCGCCGCGGCCCTCGGCGCGAGCGGGGTCGGCGCTGACCGGTACCGCATCGACCTGTCGATGATCCGAGGCCTCGACTACTACACCGGGCCGATCTTCGAGACGGTCGTTGACGAGCCAAAGATCGGCTCGATCTCGGGGGGCGGGCGCTACGACAACTTGATTGGCATGTTCGGCCGCGACCTGCCCGCCACCGGCGTCTCCCTCGGATTCGAGCGCGTCGTTGACGTGATGGAGGAGCTCGGCCTGGCACCCGAGCACCTCGCCCGCACGGTGACGCAGGTGCTCGTCACCGTCTTCGGCCCCGATACCGAGGCGGCCTCGCTGGGCATCGCCGCTGAGCTGCGGCGCGCCGGCGTGCGGACCGAGGTCGCGCTCACCGGCGACCGGATCGGCAAGCAGCTCCAGTACGCCTCCCGCCGGCGGATCCCGACCGTCGTGATCGTCGGACCAGACGAGGTGTCGCGCGGCGTGGCCCTCGTGAAGGACATGGCGACCGGCGAGCAGCGGACGGTCGCCCGCCCGGACCTGGCAGGCACGTTATGCAAGCACTACGGCTCTATTACGTAGTCTTACTGCTCTTCATCGCGACCACTGCCCGCGCGGCCGGGCAGTTCGTGCAAGTCCTGGTGGTGGATGGACCGATCACGCCGACGGTCGCCGGCTACGTCCAGCGCGGCATCGACGATGCGGAGCGCAACGGCGCCCAGGCGGTCGTGCTTCAGCTCGACACACCTGGTGGCCTCGACGATTCGATGCGGAAGATCATCCAGCGCATCAACGCGAGCAAGGTGCCCGTCGTCGTCTACGTGTATCCGTCGGGCGGCCGAGCCGCGTCGGCCGGTATGTTCATCACCCAGGCCGCGCACGTCGCGGCGATGGCGCCGGACACCAACATCGGCTCGGCCCACCCGGTCCAGCTCGGCGGCGGTGGCCTCCTGGGTGGGGACAGCACGCCGGACCAGACGATGACCCAGAAGGTCGAGAACGACGCGGTGGCGCTGGTGCGCTCGCTCGCCGCGACGCACGCCCGCAACGCGGATTGGGCCGAGCAAGCGGTCCGGCAGAGCGTCAACGTCCCGGCCAGCGAAGCGCTCGAGAAGCACGTCGTCGACGTGATCGCGCCGAGCTACCCGGCGCTCCTCAACCAGATCGACGGGCGTGACGTGGCGCTCGGGGACGGCAGCCACGTCACGCTGCACACCGCGAACGCCGAGCTGCGGCAGGAGCCGATGACGTTCGCCGAGGGCCTCATCGCCCGGCTCAGCGACCCGAACGTCGCCTACCTGCTCCTGACCCTCGGCTTTTATGGGCTCATCTACGAGCTCGCCAACCCTGGCACCTGGATCCCCGGCACAGTCGGCATCGCCGCGATCGTCGTCGCGCTCTACGCACTCGGCACGCTGCCCGTCAACTGGGCGGGCGTCGCTCTGATCGGCCTTGCGTTCGCGCTCTTCGCGGCGGACGTGCTGGTGACCTCCGGCCACGGGGCGCTCACCGCCGCCGGCGCGCTGACGCTGCTGCTCGGCTCGCTGTTCATCTTTTCGGGGGCGACGCCGGGTATGCAGCTCTCGCCGTGGGTCGTCGGCGGCGTCGTGCTGGCGAGCAGCGGCTTCTTCGTTTTCGTCGTGGGCGCCGCCTACCGCACGCGGCGCCGGCCGGTCGCGGTTGGCGCCGAGGCGCTGCTGGGCCAGGTCGGGACGGTGATGGTCGAGCTCGCACCCGTCGGACAGATCGAGGTGGCCGGCGAGATCTGGCGCGCCGAGCTCGCCGGCTCCGGCGCTCCCGTACCGAGGGGCCAACGCGTGCGCGTCGTCGGACGCCACGGGCTAACCCTCGACGTCCAGCCCGCCGCATAGCATTGTTCGACCCGCGGTGTATCCACCTTCGGAAACACCGCACCCTGCCAGGGAGGAAGCGCCGGTGCAGACCCTGATCAACCTGGGCATTCTCATCGCGGTCATCGTCTTCGTCGTCCTGCCGCTGTTCGGGGCCGCTGTGCGCGTGGTCCAGGAATACGAGCGCGGCGTCATCTTCCGCCTCGGGCGGCTGGTCGGCGCCCGCGGGCCGGGTCTGTTCCTCATCGTGCCGTTCCTCGACCGGATGGTGAAGGTAGACCTGCGAGTCGTCACGATGGAGGTGCCGCCGCAGGAGATCATCACCCGGGATAACGTCACGCTCCGCGTGAGCGCGGTGCTCTACTTCCGCGTCGTCGACCCCGGCGCGGCGGTCACGCGCGTAACCGACTACGTGCGGGCGACCTTCCAGATCGCGCAGACGACGCTGCGTTCAGTGCTCGGCCAGTCGGAGCTCGACGAGCTGCTCGCCAACCGCGAGCACATCAACGAGCGTCTGCAGCAGATCATCGACACGCAGACCGAGCCGTGGGGGATCAAGGTAACGGCTGTCGAGGTGAAAGACGTCGAGCTGCCCGAGTCGATGCAGCGCGCGATCGCGCGGCAGGCCGAGGCCGAGCGCGAGAAGCGCGCCAAGATCATCCACGCCGAGGGCGAGCTACAGGCGTCGGAGACGCTCGCCAACGCGGCGCGCGTCATCGGCTCGCAGCCGCAGACGCTGCAGCTCCGCTACCTGCAGACGCTCACCGAGATCTCGGCCGAGCGGAACTCGACGATCATCTTCCCCGTCCCCATCGACCTGATCTCGGGCTTCCTCGAAGCGGCCGGCATCGCCATTCGGGCTCCGCGCGGCGCCGAGTCGACCAATCGAGAAACCCCCTAGAACTTTTTGCCCAGCCTGGCTCCCCCAACTGGCCAGCTCGCTCGCCATCCTGCTCAATACAATTGCGCGCCTTAGTAGTACATTTTGGGCGTCACGGAGAACGACCTGAGCGACGGCCAGACCACCGCGCGCGAGCCCGCGACCGTCGAGGCGGCCACCGCGTTCCGCTCGGTCGAAGCACGGCTGCACGATCTCCTACAGGAAACCCGTGACGAGCAGGCGCGCTTCCTGGAGAAGCTGCGCGAAGTCGAATGGCAGCTCGGCACAACCGCCGCCCGGATCGACGCGCTCGCCGACGAGGCACAGTCGGCCGGCGTCGACGCGGCGAAGCGCGAGCTCGAGGCATCGGTCCTGCGCGAAAAGCACGAGGCGCTGCGCGCCCGGCGCGCCGCCATCGGGGAGCGGCTGAGCCAGCTGCAGCTCGCCGTTCGCAAGCTGCGCTCGGTGATCACGCAGGCGCAGATGAGCGCCGACTACCTCGGAGGTGGGTTCGGCGATACGGACGAGGACCTACTCAGCCTGACCCAGGTCTGGGCGCTCGAGGCGCAGGAGGAGGAGCGCCGGCGGCTCGCCCGCGAGATCCACGACGGGCCGGCCCAGGTGCTCGCCAACGCCACGTTCCAGCTCGAGTACTGCCAGCGCCTGCTCGAGCGCGATCCGAGCCGGCTGCAGGCGGAGCTCCAACGGCTCGGCGACGACCTGCGCGACGGCCTGGCCGAGGTCCGCTACTTCATCTTCGACCTGCGGCCTGGCCCCCTGGCGGAGCTCGGCCTGAGTGCGACGCTGCAGAGGTACGCCGAGAACTTCCAGCAACGTTCCGGTATCGAGGTCGAGCTCGACCTCGAGTTCGAGCAAGCACGGCTCTCCCCGACCAAGGAGATGGCGGTGTTCCGCATCGTCCAGGAGGCGCTCCAGAACGTGCGCAAACACAGCGGCGCCAGGCACGCGCGCGTCGCGCTCGCGACGCGCCACGACGGGCTGCACGTCTCGGTGACCGACGACGGCGTCGGCTTCGACTCGAGCCGGCGAGCGGAGACGGGCGGCCGCCACTTCGGTCTTTCGAGTATGGAGGAGCGCGCGCGGCTGATCCGCGCCGAGCTCCACGTCACCAGCAAGCCCGGCCAGGGCACGTCGGTCAACCTGCGCGTGCCGACGGACGCCGCCGGCGAGGAAAGGTAGGGGACAACAGCACATGGACCGCATTCGCGTACTGATCGCCGACGACCACCCCATCTTCCGGCAGGGCCTGCGCGGCATCCTGGAGGCAGAGCCCGACATCGACGTCGTCGGCGAGGCATCCGACGGCAAACAGGCGATCGCCCTGGCCCGCGCGGTCGCGCCCGACGTCATCCTGGTCGACGTGCACATGCCGAACAGCGACGGCCTGGAGGTCGCGCGGACGGTGAAGCTGCACCTCCCACGTGCTGGCATTATCCTGATGACCGCCTACGACGACGAGGAGCAGCTCTTCCAGGCGATCAAGGTCGGCGCGTCGGCGTTCTTCCTGAAGGACATCCGGCCGGACGAGATGCTCGACGGCATCCGCCGGGCCGCCGCCGGCGAGTACCTGATCAACGAGAGCGTTCTCACGAAGCCACTCGTCGCCTCGCGCGTGCTCAAGCAGTTCCGCGATCTGTCGATGGTGGGTCAGGAGATGGAGCCGCTCTTCGTGCCGCTGTCGGCGCGCGAGATCGAGGTGCTCGACTACATCGCCCGTGGGAACTCGAACAAGGAGATCGCGCGGGCGCTGAAGATCTCGGACCAGACGGTCAAGAACCACATCACCTCGATCCTGCGCAAGCTCGCCGTGAACGACCGTACCCAGGCAGTCGTCTACGCGCTGCGACGCGGCTGGATCAAGATGCAGGAGCTCTGAGCTGGACGCCGCCGCGCCCGACGAGGCCGTCGCCGAGCAGCTCCCGCCCGAGGTGGTCGCGGCTCGGCGCATCGTCGCGCAGCGCGAAGCCGACCGGATGGTGCTCGCGCGGGCGCTGCACGACGAGGCGGCGCAGACGCTCGCGAACATCGCGCTCCATTTGCAGATCTGCGAGCGCGCGATCGCGGTCGACGTCGAGCGCGGCCGAGCGGAGCTCGCCGGCGCGCGCGCCGCGCTGGGCGAGGCGATCAACCGCCTCCGGGCGCAGGTCTTCCAGCTCCGCCCGCTGATCCTGGAGGAAGTCGGGGTCGGCCCAACGCTCCGGCGCTACGCCGGCACCCTGCCGAGCCGCGACGACCTCGCGGTCGAAGTCGTGGATGGACTCGGCGCCACCCGTCTCGATCAACGCGTCGAGCTGGGCCTCTACCGCATCGCCCAGGCCGCGCTCGACAACGCAGTCGCCCACTCCGGCGCGTCGGCGGTCGTCGCGGAGCTGCGCCCGGTCGGCGGCGCGGTGGAATTGCGCGTCCGGGACGACGGCGCCGGCTTCGACGCCGCCGGCGCGCTGGCGCAGATCGAGAGCAGCGACGCGATCGGAGGCCTCCGCACGATGGTCGAATGGTCGCGCGCGCTCGGCGCCGAGCTCGAGCTCACGAGCAGCGCCGAAGGAACACTGGTCAGGGTCCTGGTACCCCTCTCCTAGGCGGGCCCTTTAGCCCAATTCGGCCAGCCGCCGGCTGGTCGGCTGTCGATCACCCACCGGTACTGGGCCCGCCTCCGACCGGGCCCCTGCCGACGTCCTAGCTGCATTGGGACGAGCGGGGCATTGTCCGTGTTAAGCGCGCATCGGAAACTGCGGCCACCTCGGACCGACACCCCGGAACACGGAGCGGCGGACCGAAGACACACGGGTGGAGGTGCGGCGGATGGTGAAGGTCCGGCGGTGCGGCCCGCGCTCGGTCGGCGAGGCGGCGCGACCAGCCGGCGAGGAAGGACAAGGCCTGGTTGAGTACGCGCTCATCCTGCTGTTCGTGGCGGTTGCCATCGTCGGCGCGCTGGGGGCGTTCGGGGGTGGGCTGGCGGGGGAGTACTCCTCGATCGCCAGCACCGTCGCCAGCCTGTAACCGGCTCGACGACCGTTCGTCGCACGTCCAACCCAAGACGCACCAAGAAGAAGGAGAACCAAGTCCGATGCAGTTCCTGAACGAGCAGTACCTGAAGGCCGTCAACGCGCTGGAAGCCGGCGAGGAAGGGCAAGGCCTCGTCGAGTACGCCCTGATCATCGCCCTCGTCGCGATCGCTCTGGTCGCCGGCCTCAAACTCCTTACCGGCGGCATCTCCGGCACGTTCACCAGCATCACGAGCTCCCTCTAGACCCAGGCGGGCCGACAGGCCGTTGGCGGGGGTGGTCGCCGGAACCAGGGCGACCACCCCCGTTGCGCGTTGGCAACATACGAGGCAACTGGACGATGGGGGGGCTCGCAATGGCAGCCGAGACGACGGGGGCGCTCTCGCTCAACCACCTGGCGCGCCCGCTGCGCCGGCCCTGGGCCGAGGCCTGGAAGCGCGCGCTACCCGCCGGCGTGTCGGTTGGCCTCGCCGTGGTCCGGCGCGACGCCGTCGTGGGGGCGCTCGACGGCATTCGAGCCAGCGGATCGCTGATCGAGTCGTTCGAGGCAGGCCTCTTGCTCGCCTCCGTCGTGTTGAGCGGCCTGTTCTACCTGATGGTCGCGGCGCTCTTCCTGAACCGCGTGCCCGCCACAGCGGGCACGAACGGCAGCTTCGCCACCGTTGTGGCGATGGCCGGAACGTGGGGCACGCTCCCGATGGCGTTCCTACCGATCACGGCCACCAGCGCCTGGCTGACCATCCCGGCCAACGTCTTGATGGTCGTCGGGATGATCGGATGCCTCGTCGCGCTCGGCTGGCTCGGGCGCAACTTTGGCGTCCGTCCCCGGGCGCGCGGCCTCGTCACGCACGGCCCGTACAGCATCGTCCGCCATCCCCTCTACACTTTCGAGGCGCTCGCCCAGCTCGGCGTCGTTCTGGTCGTCTTCTGCCCACTGGCGGTCGCGACGTTCCTCGTGTACGCGGCGCTCCAGTACCGGCGCGCGGCACTCGAGGAACGGCTGCTCGCCGCCACCTTCCCAGCCTACCGCGAGTACCAGGCTCGCACGTGGCGTTTCATCCCAGGGCTCGTCTAGCTCGCCCAATCGGTCCCGGAGGCAACGATGTCTAGGAAGCGCGGTGGTTTCGCCCTCATCCTGCTCGGCGTGGTCCTCGCCGTGGGCGTGGCCATGCTCGTCTTCAACCAGGCCCAGCGGGCCGCCGAAACCGCTCGCATGGAGTCGGTCGACGTCCTCGTCGCCGCCCAGGACATCCCCGAGCGCAGCGTGATGGTCGCGCCGTTCGTGTCGGTCAAGCGCATGCTGCCCGCGTCGCTGCCGCCCGGCGCGATGGATCGCCCCGAGCAGGTACTCGGCAAGATGACCGTCGGCCCGATCCTGGCCGGCGACTTCATCCTGCCTGGCAAGCTCGTCGACTCCGACGGCCGCTCTGGCCTCGCCTACGTGGTGCCGAAAGGCAAGGTCGTGATCACGATGCCCGCCTCCGACATCCTGTCGACCGGCGCCATCCACCCCGGCGACGTCGTCGACTTGCTGGTCACCATCAACCCGGACAGGGAGAAGGAGCGCGCCGTCGGGCCAACCAGCGTCCAGCTCCCGCAGCCAGGCGCGACGCCGGTGGCCCAGCCGTCGCCCACCGCGACGCCGGTGGGCGACGACGACCTCCACGTCGGCACCACCCAGACGACGATGCAGAACCTGAAGGTGCTCGCTATCGGCTCGGTGCAGCCCGCCCAGGCAGCGCCGGCGGGTCCCCCCGACAAGACGAGAGACACCTCCGACAGGGTCGCGCCCACCCAGGGCCTCATCACCTTTGCGGTCGACCGCCAGGACGCACTCGTGCTCAAGGCGTTGAAGGACAGCGAGCGGGTCAAGATGGAGATGGTCCTGCGCGCGGCGGGCGACGACAAGACGGTGCAGACCGACCCGGTCACACTCAACACAATCGTCGCCCGCTACCAGTTCCGACCGGTCGCGACGCCAGCGGCGACGGCTACCCAGGCGGTGAAGCGATGACCGCCGCGGCCGCCGCACCAATCCGTGTCCTCGTCGTCGACGACGTCGACGAGACGCGCGAGAACCTGATGAAGCTCCTTTCCTTCGAGGACGACGTCGAAGTGGTCGGAGCCGCGCCGGACGGGCGGCTCGCCGTCGAGGCGACCCGCACGCTCAGACCGGACATCGTCCTGATGGACATCACCATGCCCACGATGGACGGCATCGCCGCGGCCGAGCAGATCCGGCACGAAGTGCCGAGCGCCAACGTCGTGATGATGTCGGTCCACGACGAGGCCGAGTCGCTGCGCCGCGCGATGCTGGCGGGCGCGCGCGAGTTCCTCGTCAAGCCCTTCGGCGCCGACGAGCTGGTCGTCGCGCTGCGCCGGGTCGCCGAGCGCAGCCGCGCCGACCAGGCAGCGGCCGCCAGGCCGCCCGAGCAGCAGCACGACGCCGGTGGCGGGCGCGTCTTCTCCGTCTTCAGCCCGAAGGGGGGCGTCGGCCGCACGACGATCGCTTGCAACCTGGCCGTCGCGCTGAAGCAATCCACGGGCAAGAAGGTCGCGCTCGTCGACGGCAACTTCCAGTTCGGCGACGTCGGCGTCGTGCTGAACGTGCAGCCGTCGAAGACGATCGTCGACCTGCTGCCACACATCGCCGACATCGACGCCGAGCTCGTCGGCGACGTGGTGCTCCGCCACTCTTCCGGCGTGGATGTGCTGCTCGCGCCGACCCGGCCGGAGATGGCCGAGCTGGTCACTGCCGAGTACCTGAAGCGGATCCTCGGCAAGATGCGCGAGGTCTACGACTACGTCGTCGTCGACACCGCCGCGTCGTTCAGCGAGACGATGCTCGCGGCGCTCGACCTATCCGACCGGATCTTCGTGCTGCTCACCGTGGAGATGCCCGCCATCAAGAACACCCGTCTCTTCCTCGAGGTCGCCGGCCAACTCGGCTACGGCCGCGACAAGCTGACGCTGGTGCTGAACCGGGCCGACTCGACCGGCGGCATCGAGGTCGGCGAGATCGAGCGCTCGCTCGGGCACCGCATCCCGGTGCGCATCGTCTCGGACGGTCGCCTGGCCACTTACGCGCTCAACCAGGGCGAGCCGCTGGTGCTGCTGAACCGGAAGGCCGAGGTGACCAGGGGGCTCTACGACCTCGCCGCGGTGGCCCAGGGGGTGAACCCCGCCGAGGCGAACAACCCGGCGCGGGCCGAGCCCACGAAGGGTGGCCTGTTCGGCCGGCTGCGGCTCGGCAAGGCCGCGACCGCCGCGGCTGCTTCGTAGGAGCCGCCCGTGTCGCTCCTACGCCGCATCGAGAGCCCGATGGGCGCAACAGCGGCAGCCGTCGCCGTCGACGAGCCGCGCCGCGCGCCGACGTACCAGCTCCGCGACCCGGCCCGCGAGATCTCTCAGGAGCTGAAGTCGCGCGTCCAGAACCGGCTGATCTCCGAGCTCGACCCGAAGATGGACCTGACCGACACGGTCCAGGTCCGCCGCGTGATCGAGGAGCTGTTCAATGCGATCCTCGAGAGCGAGGGCGTCATCCTCGTCCGCTCGGAGCGCCAGCGCCTCTTCGAGCAGGTGGTCGCCGAGATCCTCGGCTACGGCCCGCTCGAGCCGCTGCTCCAGGACGCGACGATCACCGAGGTGATGGTCAACGGCCCGAAGCTGGTGTTCGTCGAGCGCGCCGGCAAAATCGAGCGCACGAACGTCGTCTTCCAGGACGACGAGCACGTGATGCGCATCATCGACCGCATCATCGCGCCGCTGGGGCGCCGGTGCGACGAGTCGTCGCCGATGGTCGACGCGCGCCTGCCGGACGGCAGCCGCGTGAACGCGATCATCCCGCCGATCTCGCTGACCGGTCCCGTGATCACCATCCGGAAGTTCTCGAAGAAGCCTCTCACCACCGAGGACCTGATCCGCTTCGGCTCGATCACACCCGAGGCGATCGAATTCTTGAGGGGCTGCGTCTACGCACGGCTCAACTGCGTCGTCTCGGGCGGCACCGGCTCCGGTAAGACGACCCTCCTCAACGTGCTCTCGTCGTTCATCCCCGACGACGAGCGCATCGTCACCATCGAGGACGCGGCCGAGCTGCAGCTCCGCCAGGAGCACGTCGTGACGCTCGAGTCGCGCCCCGCCAACATCGAGGGCCGCGGGCAGATCGCGATCCGCGACCTCGTGCGCAACGCCCTCCGCATGCGCCCCGACCGCATCGTCGTCGGCGAGGTCCGCGGCGGCGAGGCGCTCGACATGCTGCAGGCGATGAACACCGGCCACGACGGCTCGCTGACCACCGCGCACTCGAACGGACCGCGCGACACGTTGGCCCGCCTCGAGACGATGGTGTTGATGGCCGGGATGGACCTGCCGCTGCGGGCCATCCGCGAGCAGGTTGCCTCGGCGGTGGACCTGATCATCCACCAGGACCGCATGCGCGACGGATCGCGCCGCATCACCTCGATCACCGAGGTCCAGGGCATGGAAGGCGACGTGATCGTGATGCAGGACATCTTCAGCTTCGAGCATGAAGGGTTCGAGGATGGCCGCGTGATTGGCCGACTGAAGCCCACGGGCATCAGACCGAAGTTCATGCCGCGGCTCGAGGTCGCGAACGTGCACCTCTCCCCAGCCGTGTTCGGCGCCGACCGGGCGTTCCTGCGATGAGCGAGTTCGTGCCCATGCCGACCGCCGACACGGCGATCCTCATCGCCACACTCGGCGGTCTGGGTGTGCTCGTCCTCTTCGTCGGCCTCCACTTCTACCTCAAGACCGACGTCAGCCTCGTCGACCGGCTCGGCGCCTGGGGCGGCACGCCCGTTCGCCTGAACGCGCCGGAGCGCGGGCGCCGCTCGATCTCGACCAGGCTCGAGTCGGCGGTCGCCAAACGCTCGTTCGCCGCCTCGATCCAGCGCGACCTCGCGCGCGCGAACGTGCGGCTGACGGTGGCCGAGTACCTGCTGTTGCACGTCGGCGCGATCGGCGCCGGC